>CANBQQ010000496.1 GCA_947371715.1 Flavipsychrobacter stenotrophus | reverse complement strand
ATTTTTGGCAAAACCGATCATATAAATAGGGGAGTTCGATTTAGCTTGCTGAATGGTAATGCCGACGGATATCTGATTTGCTTTAGAAACGCGTGTACCATTATCGAGAACAATCGTCTTTTGATAAAATTTATAAACCATATTCGCACCGATAATCAAATTATCTGTAGGTTTAAGTAGTATACCAACACCTAATTCTCCGGAATTATTACCGGATATCGCCTTACCTTGCTTGGGGTTATCCAATACAAATGCACCGATAAAGTTTGCCTGAAACACATCTTTATTTGCAAGGGAAATTTGCAGTCCTGTAATAAATGGTTGGCTCGATAAGGTATCGCTGGAATTAATTGAGAAAAGCCCATTGACAATGCCTGTGATTTTATATGACGTATTCTTATTTTTTCCTAATTGTTTTCCTCCAAAGGTGAAACTAAATCCAGCGCCCAAATCGGATTCTTTATTTGAAACAGAGATTCCGGTATTAGCGCTTGCCAAAACGTTCCCGGCTTTTTTCTGGAACTCACCAGCTGTACTAATAACATTGTCTAACCCGTTACTGACATTTTGCTTAACAATATCCAATTTGTCATTTAGAAACACTGTAATTTCAGGCAGAGCTTTAGCATTGATGAAGCTATCGGTTAACTTTGCAGAGATCAATATTTGCTTGAACTGAGGTGCTTCCTTCAATTTTTCGTCTAAGACATTTACGAGAAAACGAGCAACATTTTCTTTAAATATTGTATTATCTGTAATTTCCCTGGTGCGTGGAGATGGATCGATATAAGCATATAGTTCCGTCATCGCAAAATTGATCATTTCTGGATGTTTCGAACCTTTCATATTTCGAGAAAGCACTTCTGCCATCTGGTTACACATTGTAATAAATACAGGCTTTAAGTCACCACCGAATGATCCGAATTTTGGCATACGTTGTGTAGAAAATTTTTCTGATTTGATGCCATTATTTAGCGAGAAGGTAAACGCTACTGAATCTCCTGTAGTTTCCAGTTTAATATCATTTATTCTCCATTGCGATACTATTGTTTTTAAATCGGTTAAGATGTCAGTTACAGGCAATTCAAGTCCCAACGGCATATAGGCTGCTTTGTCGAGTTCATCTTGTGCTTTTTGGAAATATTGGTTGTTTTGAATTAGCGGATTTGCATCCATATAGCGTTGTAAAACAGAAGATGACTGCCCGAAGCTTTTTGTGGTGGAAATAATAATTATACTAATGGTAAAAGATAAAGACCAGCTTAAATGAAGTTTCATAGGTTGTCTTTTTATATGAAATATTACTTCTGCAATAATACAATAAGTATTACAAATATTCAAGCATGAATGAAAAATCATATTAGATAACGATTTTAGATAGTCATTACATCAATTTTGTGGGAGATGTACATTTGTAATAAACAAAAAAACGGCCCGCGTTGTGCAGGCCGTTTTGTAAAATATAATGTAGTGTACTACTAGTAACGGTACATATCTGTTTTGTATGGACCTTCCTTAGGTATACCCAGGTAAGCTGATTGTGCAGGAGTCAATTCGTCCAGAACAACACCAACTTTAGCAAGGTGTAAGCGTGCTACCTTCTCATCGAGGTGCTTAGGCAATACATAAACTTTGTTCTCGTAGTTAGCGTGGTGGTTCCACAATTCTATCTGAGCCAAAGTCTGGTTGCTGAATGAGTTACTCATTACGAAGCTAGGGTGGCCGGTAGCGCAACCTAAGTTAACCAAACGGCCTTCAGCAAGGATGATCACATCTTTTCCGTCGATAGTGTACATATCAACCTGTGGCTTGATCGTATCCTTTGTAGTACCGTAGTTGTCATTCAACCATGCCATATCTATTTCGATATCGAAGTGGCCGATGTTACAAACGATAGCCTTGTCCTTCATCTGACGGAAGTGAGCTTCTGTGATCAGATCGCGGCAACCTGAAGCTGTAACGATGATGTCTGCTTCTTTAACTGCATCGATCATGCGCTTAACTTCAAAACCGTCCATTGATGCCTGCAAAGCGCAGATAGGATCGATCTCAGTAACGATAACGCGGGCACCTGCACCACGCAAAGACAGCGCAGAACCTTTACCTACATCACCATAACCACCTACAACAGCTACTTTACCAGCCATCATAACGTCGGTAGCGCGGCGGATAGCATCCACCAGGCTTTCCTGGCAACCATATTTGTTATCGAACTTAGACTTAGTAACAGAGTCGTTTACGTTGATAGCAGGCATTGGCAATGTGCCGGCAGCCATACGCTCGTACAAACGGTGAACGCCTGTAGTTGTTTCTTCGCTCAGACCCTTTATGTGCTGAACCAGTTCTGTGTATTTATCCAATACGATGTTGGTCAAGTCACCACCATCATCAAGGATCATATTCAGCGGACGATCTTCGCTACCGAAGAACAAAGTCTGCTCGATACACCAGTCAGCATCTTCAAGGCTCTGGCCTTTCCATGCAAATACACCGATGCCCGCAGCAGCGATAGCAGCAGCAGCCTGATCTTGTGTAGAGAATATGTTGCAAGAACTCCAGCGAACTTCAGCACCTAGAGCAGTAAGGGTTTCAATCAATACAGCAGTCTGAATGGTCATATGCAGGCAACCGGCGATGCGGGCACCTTTCAATGGTTGTGACGGGCCATATTCTGCACGGATAGCCATAAGGCCCGGCATTTCGGCTTCAGCAAGTCTTATTTCTTTACGTCCCCACTCTGCCAGGCTGATGTCAGCTACTTTGTACGGCAGTTTTAAATCAATCTTTGAACCTGTCATTGTAGTCATATATATGTTATAATATTAAAAATTCCACGCAAAAGTATAAACAATATCATTATAAACCCTAAAATGAAAGCCAATAGTTATTTAACTTTTCTATCCTTCGGGTGGTGTTTAGCTATAAAGGTGCAGAGATTTGGTGTGATGGGAGGGGTTCACGCAAAGGGCGCGAAGGCAATGGGTTTTTGAGCGCGCGAAGAGTTTGTTACGTGTTCAAAGAGGACCGACCAGATGTTGTTATCACCCCCGACATTCGACAACTGGCCTGCGGCCGGTCGAATATCGTCCCCTCTTAAAATAAGAGGGGAGTTGCTGCTTAGTGCAATGAAGTAGTATTGAGTAAGTCTACTTCACCTGCCTGTCTTTCCATTTGTAGTTGCCGATGAAGCCCATGAGGCCGGCGAGGGTGATGTAGATGATGTGTAATGGTTGCAGGAAGGGGAAATAGACCTGCACCCATTGTTTATGGAAGAACCTTACTACCGGGCGCATGTAGAGGTATTCGGTAAAGCCCTTGATGATGAGCATAGCGCCGCCGAGGAGCCAATAGTCGTGATGGAAGAAGCCTGCAATGGCCAGGAACAGGAACCACACATTGTATAGGTACACCAACATAAGTATAGCTGTGAGTCGGTTGTCGCTGTACTTGCCTGACTTGGAGGCCCAGCGGATGCGCTGATTGAAGAAGCTGGCCCAGTCGGGTTGGGGTAGGGTGGTCATTATGGCCTGTTCTGACTTTAGGTAGCTGATCTTAGCGCCGGGTTCCTGTGCTATCTTCATCAT
>CANBQQ010000495.1 GCA_947371715.1 Flavipsychrobacter stenotrophus | reverse complement strand
AATAGCTGCGGATCGACGACAGCTACAACAGCTGCAATAACGATCAATACAGCGCCGACTGCAGTATCTGCAACTCCATCTGCTACATCTCTGTGCACAGGAGCTACACTCACACTTACAGGTTCGGCAACAGGCGCTACAACGTATTCGTGGAGCGGACCCAATAGTTTTACTTCAACGCTACTCAACCCGGCGGCTATAACAACAAGTACAGCATCTTCAGGCATCTATACACTTGTAGCAACCAATACTTGTGGCAATACTACCGCTACCACTACAGCTGTAAACGTAAATGCTGGCCCTACTTCTGTAACAGCTAATGCTCCTGCTACTGTTTGTACAGGTAGTTCGTTTACGATAACAGGTACTGCAACAGGCGCAACATCTTACTCATGGAGCGGACCTGACGCATTTACATCAACTGATCTTAATCCGGCTGCAATAACTACCGGAACAGCATCAGCAGGAATGTATACGCTTGTTGCAACTAATAGCTGCGGTACAGCTACTGCAACGACAAGTGCGGTAACAGTAAATGCTGCACCAACAGCAGTATCAGCTTCTGTAACACCTACATCATTATGCTCTGGCGGCACAATTACACTTACTGGTGCTGCAACAGGCGCAACAGACTATTCATGGAGTGGACCAGGTGGCTATACATCTACAGACCTTAACCCTGCTGCTATAACAAACGCATCTGTCTCTGGAGTGTATACCCTGGCGGCCTCCAACACCTGCGGCACACTGACTGCAACAACAGCGAGTGTTACAGTATTGCCTCTACCAACACCAGGAATATCAGGTACCGCATCTATTATTTATGGTGCCAGCACTACCCTAACTTTCACAGGTGTATCTGGAGATATTGTTTATTACTCATGGACAGGTGGCAGCAATACCAATAATACGATAGGTGGCACAGGAACAACAACAGTATCTGTATCACCAACGCTAACTACTACTTATACAATAGATAGCGCCCGCTCATCTGCAGGTTGCTTTACAATAATAACAGGTGCAAGCGCTACAGTAACTGTAGGACCACCTTGTACATCTGCCCCAACGTCTGTGAGTGCTACCCTCTCTTCATTGACGATTTGTTCTGGAAACAACGTAACACTTACGGGAGCAGTGACGTCTTCTGGCCCTACTACCTATTCATGGAGCGGCCCGGGTGGATATACGTCAACTGATCTTAATCCAGCTGCTTTCACAGGTGTTGCTGGAACTTATACACTTGCAGCAAGCAATAGCTGCGGAACAACTACCGCAACAACCGGCATATTATCGATCAATACTGCACCTACTTCAGCAAGTGCAACGCCATCTGCAACATCACTCTGTACAGGCGCTACCCTTATGCTCACCGGAAGCGCAACTGATGCAACTGGTTATTCATGGAGCGGACCAGGCGGCTTTTCTTCGACCGCCAACCCTGCAAGTGTAACTACTACAACAGCTTCTGCCGGCATATATACGTTGACTGCATCCAATAGTTGCGGAACCGCTACAGTTACAACTTCTTCTATAACTGTTAATGGATCGCCTACGGTTGCAGCCATTGCAGGCGCCACATCAGTTACCATTGGCAACAATATCACACTTACCAATACTACGTCATCGGGTATTTGGAGCAGCAGCAACACCTCTGTTGCTACAGTATCTACTGGCGGTGTCGTTCTTGGTAGTTCTCTCGGAAACGTAGTTATATCATACTCAGTCACAAGTAGCTGTGGAACCGCGACCGCGACATATTCAGTGTCTGTAAACGCGGCTGCTACAACCCTGGCTGCATGGGACTTCAATAGCGCAGTATCGGGAACACCTTTGGCTACAATGGCAGCCGCTGTCTTTAACTCAGGTCTATCAACAGCTTCTTCTGCAAATAACATAACACGTGGTGCGGGCGCTGCAGCAAGTGGCGCAGGCAGTTCTTTCAGAACCACAGGATTCCAGAACAATGGTATTAGCACAGCTAACACCGACTACTTCCAGGTAACATTGAAAGCTACAACAGGAAACAATTTGTCACTCGCAACTATAGATGCCAGGTTTGCTGGTACAGCTACCTTTGCAAATTCACCGGGGGTGTCTAACCAATTTGCTTACAGTCTTGACGGCACCACTTTTACGCTTATCGGATCTCCGCAGGTAATTGTAGGAACACCATCAACTCTTTCGCAAATAAATCTATCCGGCATTTCTGCGTTACAGAATGTACCGGCCGGTACTACTGTAACTATACGTTACTACGCCAGCGGTCAGACAACAACTGGCGGATGGGGCTTTATATCTCCTTCTGCAGGTGCATATGGCCTGGCTATAGGCGGAACATTGCAATGTGCAGGCACACCTTCAGCGGGGTCAGTTGCTGTAACAGGCCCTTCAACTTTCTGTGGTAGCGGCAGTACTTCATTGACATTCACTCCTGCTACTACAAATGCGGGTGTAACATATCAATGGAATGCAGGCAACAGTTTATCTTCTTCACTTGCACCGGTTTCAGGAGTAACGTCCACTACCTACACTACGCCATCTTTGACAGATACTACCTATTATAATGTTGCAACTACCTGTAACTATTCAGGTTTATCTGCTACTACATCAAGTGCTACTGTTACAGTTAATCCTTCGCCTGTAACACCAGCTGCTATATCAGGCACCACAACAATATGTTCTGGAACCAACACAACTTTGTCAGACGTAACGGCTGGTGGCACATGGTCATCTACTGCTCCTTCTGTTGCTACTATCGATGCAAGTGGTATTGTTACTGCTATAGCTGCAGGAACAACAACAATATCATATACAATGTCTACCCCATCATGCGGGTCAGCAGCAGCTACAACTACACTCACTGTTAACCCGGCACCATCAGCGGGAACCATAGCAGGTCCGGCAACAGTTTGTATTTCAACAAGCTCACTATTCACTAGCGGCGTATCAGGTGGTACATGGACCAGCAGTGATCCTTCTGTTGCATCAGTTGATGGTTCAGGCAACGTTTATGGAGTGTCTGCTGGTAACACAACGATCACTTATTCGGCTACAAACATTTGCGGAACAGCATTCGATACAGCTTTGGTCACTGTTAACTCATCTGCATCAGCAGGAGTAATAGCAGGCGGCACTGGTATTTGCCCGGGAACTTCAACTACGCTCACAACTGGTATTCCGGGAGGCACTTGGACCAGCTTAAATAATGGCGTTGCCACGATCAGCGCATCTGGAATTGCAACAGGCGTTACAGCTGACACAGTAACAATATTATATACTGTAACAACCACCTGCGGCACTGCCACAGCCACAACGTTAGTAACGGTTAATCCTATACTCTCTGCACCTTCGGCAATAACAGGTGTTACTCCGGTTTGTCCCGGCAACTCAACAACGTTATCTGATGCAACAATTGGAGGGGCGTGGTCAAGTAGCGACCCTTCAGTAGCGACTGTTAATGGAGCAGGTGTTGTAACAGGTGTTACACCGGGCACTGCCACGATCACATATACTGTAACTAACCTCTGCGGTTCTGCTTACACAACTGCTCTATTTACTGTTAATTCACTTCCGGTTGTTGGTACTATAACAGGTTCGACGACAGTTTGCACCGGCTCACCAACTACACTAAGTGATACAACAGCGGGGGGCACTTGGACTAGCGCGACTCCTGCGGTAGCTACCGTGAACGCGTCAACAGGTGTCGTATCAGGACTTACTGTAGGATCAGCTGTTATCTCCTATTCAGTAACAAATGTTTGTGGCACTACAATAACCACTACAAGCATAGCAGTTAATACAGCTCCGGTACTTGCAGCAATAACCGGAAGTACAATAGTATCTACCGGCTCTACTACTACTTTAAGCAACACTACCTCTGGTGGGACATGGGTAAGTGCCAACACAACCTTCGCAACGGTTAGTGCATCAGGAGTAGTAACTGGAGTTAGTCTTGGTTCAACTGTTATCTCTTATACTGTAACCAACAGTTGCGGAGCAACCACAGTTACTAAATCCATTTCTGTATTAACACCTGTTACTGCTGCATCTGTCCTGTGGAATTTCACTGCCGGATCAGGAGCAACAAGCCCTGCCGCCACTTCAACTAGTACAGAAGTGCTTGCATCTAATTGCATTGCTTCAATAGGTAACACCACTGGAACGGTCACTGCAATCAGCGCCACTTCCGGAAGTACGATAACATTGGGGTATTCTGGAGGAAATAACATCGGCAACACAGCAGCAGGTGGTGGGTTAAGTGCATCAAGTGCTTATATACAATATACATTAACTCCAAACTCCGGCTACTTCTTGAATATTACAGGTATGTCATTCGGCAACCGATGCACAGGCACAGGCCCGCAGGCTTATTCAGTAAGATCAAGTGTTGACGGGTTTGCATCTGTAATAGCTACAGGTACAATTTTGACAAACAGTACCTGGCAGACAATTACTCCATCATTTACATCTGCTATCACTGGTGGAGCCTCCACCTCAGTTACGATCAGAGTATATGGCCATTCTGGTTCAGGGTCAGCAACTGGTACTATTGTCTGGAGAATGGATGATGTAAATATCAATTTCACCGCTAACCCTAACATTTGTTCGGGTACTCCGGCAGCAGGTACATCAGCAGTTACTGGTTCATCAGCAACGTGTGGTACAGGTTCAACATCACTGACGTTTACTCCTGGAGTTAATGCGTTGGGAACTTCTTACCAGTGGGCCGAAAGCAATAGTGCGACAGGCACTTTTACACCAATAGCAGGAGCAACATCCAATGTTTACACAACACCAACGCTAACCGACACAACCTATTATGTTACTACAACCACATGTAACTATTCGGGTTTGTCGGCTAACACATCAGTAAATTCAGTTAACATTAACGCACTGCCTACTATTGCGCTTAGCACTGCTATGCCTACTGTTTGCCAACCAACCACGTCTGCACC
>CANBQQ010000494.1 GCA_947371715.1 Flavipsychrobacter stenotrophus | reverse complement strand
TCCTTTCTGGTTACCATTTCTTTATCTGCCACCGGAACAAATTCTTTGAAGAAAGTTGCTCTTATTTCGTTGCCGTCAATTTTGTCGTAATCAATTCCTTTCAGTTCAGTAGTAGCTACTTTGAAGAAATCGATGATGCCGTTATCGCCGCTTACTTCGCGGGCAAAGTAGGTATAGATCGAATCCCTATTTACTTCATTAATTATCCATCTGCTATATTTCTTTTCGGTGATCACTTTGCCATTTCTTACATAGTATTCTACAAACTGCTGTATGGTAAAAAGCCGTGCGATTGTGAGATGCGTGTTATTAGTAACATCAGCATGTTTTAAGGGACGTAACATCTTCTGCCAGACTATGTCATCTTTTTTTGCAGTTTGTGCGTACAACCCGTTGGTGAGTATAAGTAGGGAGAGTATGAGCTGGAGTTTTCGCATTATATGCTGCTTTTATGATTTGCGATTGTAACGTAAATAGGGTTGAAATATTGTTATTGATACATTTATGAAATTGTAACACATTTTCTGTGGTAACCACCTCCTGCTTTCAAAGGTTGCGATGCACCCTTATCTTTTTCAGATACATTCAATTGTATGATCTTGAGATGGGAGGGTAACCCCTACGGGGTATTACAAACGAGCGCACATGGTTTGATTACAAACTGGTAACCCCTACGGGGTATAATATTTAAGACACATTTTAGCTGGTATAAGGCAGTTCAAAACCAACCTTACTGTAGGCAGTGGATAAGAGTGGTTGATGAATAGACTGAGTTTTAAATACCTTGGCAGCCTGTGTTGGTTTAGGGTAATCAATAAGGCGTAAACTATTGTCTACGCCTTATTGTATATAAATAGCAAGCAGAATATGGCACTACCTTATCAAGGTGACGCTGCCCTTATAAATTTTATTCTCCATCATACCGTCGGGCTGCGCTACAATGATGTTATAGTAGTAAGTGCCCATTTCCTGAGGGACGCCGTTAAAGGTACCATCCCAACCGTCGTTGATGTTGTTGGAATAGAAGATCTGCTGTCCCCATCTGTTGAAAACGGTGAACTCAACTATGCGGTGGAAATCAAAACCTATAGGGTGGAAGATATCATTACGACCATCGCCATTAGGGGTGAAGGCTGTAGGGATCACTCCGTGAAACACACTATCTACCACTATCGTCACGTAAGCTGTATCGCGGCAGCCATACTGGTTCATACCATAAACCGTGTAGGTAGTAGTAGTGAATGGTGTAGCTATAGGGAAGTTTATATTCGGGTCGTTCAGCGTACCATCGTTAGGCGTCCAGGTATAGTACAATGCATTGGTAGCATAGAGTTGTATGCTGGTGCCATAAGGAATAGTCTGGCTTGGCGTTACATTGGTGAGCTGTGGTGGTGCCTGTATGGTTACATTGATAGTACCCGGTAAACTCACGCAGTTTAGCAGAGTATAGATAACCGAGTAAGTGCCGGTATTGTTATATGTAGCGCCAACGATGCTTGGGTTATAGATACTAGATGTAAATCCATCAGGGCCTGTCCACGCATAGGTTCCTCCGCCCAATGCATCTGTAGCTTCCAGGAACAATGTCTGGTGGAAACAGATAGGCACAGAGGTGACCACAGGTGTAGGCGGTATTGGCGGGTCTGCCAAAGTGATAGGCCCGGCAGGTGCCGATACGCAGCCTGTTGTTGTGTTGGTGATATAAATGTTGCTATAAGTGCCTGCCAACAATAAACCTGTTGATGGCATATTAATAACTAATTGTCCGCTGCTGCCAACGGGGATTGTAATAGGGGATGCCGGGATGCCGTTGAAGTCGTAATTAACGAGGTAAGATACCCCCGGAGTTGGGCCTGCAAATGATATTGTACCATCGCTGCCGCCGCAGGTTGTAGGATTAGTAGCAGTAAGTGGTCCGATAAACGGCAGCGCATTTACAGTAACCATAGTAGTTAAAAAGCACGATGCGGTGAAGCCATAGGCGATTGTAGTAACACCCGGTGATACAGGAGTGACCACACCCGTAACAGGATCTATGGTTGCCACAGTAGTAGTAACGCTGCTCCATGTGCCACCCGGTACAGCATCGGTAAGTGTGGTTACACTGCCCATACACACTGAGAGGTTGCCGCCTATAGGGGCAGGGAAAGGATTTACAATGACTGTTGCGGTATCGCTGCAGCCGGTAGGTAATGTGTAAGATACGATAACAGTGCCGGGACTAACGCCTGTTAAAACACCGGAAGAAGCAATAGTAGCAATACTTGCCGTATTGGTGCTCCATGTGCCGCCCGGCGTAAGGTCTGTCATTGTAATTGTCTGAGAAACGCAAACATTAGAAGGACCTGCGATAGGAGCCGGTGCAGTGTTTACCGTAACGGTAACGAAAGACCAGTAACCTGCCGCAGCTGTGTAAGAGATATTGGCAGTGCCTGAAGATACTGCTGTAACAACTATGGACATGCCTGTTGACGAGCTAACTGTAGCAATGGAAGCATCTGATGAGCTCCATGTGCCGCCCGGTGTTGTCTGTGTAAATGTTGATTGATCGCCAACGCAGAGATTAACGCCTGTTGTTGTAGCAATATCGGGGTAAAGCACCAGTGATACCGCGCCATTGCCGGTAACTGTAGCTGTGTTATTAGTAAGAGAAGTAGTAATAGCAGTAGGTGCAACATAATTAGAGCCGCCGCCACCGCCGGCTGTGATGGTATTTACACCTAAGAATACTGTGTTACCAGCACCACCGCCACCACCGCCGCCGTAACCGCCGCCGCCACCACCTGCAGACTGGCTGCCCGTAGGGCCTATGCCGCCATTGCCACCGTTGCCGGTAGGTCCGCCCGGTTGTCCCGGATAAGTTATGCCTGCGCCACCAGCAGCGCCAAAAACGCCGGGTGAACCCCCTGTACCGCCAAAATTTGGCGATAAGCTGCCGCCATTAGCACCAGGGTTGCCGCCATTACCGCCAACAACTGAAGGTGTTAATGCACCGCCACCACCGCCGCCCGCCGCCACTAATATTACCGCACCGCCGGTAGTGTTGAGTACTGCTGATGAACCGCCGCCACCGCCACCGCTTACGTCGGTACCTACAAAACCGCTGGGGCCTGCAAAATTACCTGCGTTAC
>CANBQQ010000493.1 GCA_947371715.1 Flavipsychrobacter stenotrophus | reverse complement strand
CCATTGTACTATTATTGAGTTATATTATTTAATGTTTAAGCTTCAGTTGTTTGTACCTGCGGAATACGACTATCTACTATGATAGTGATATGATTGCTGCGCTTACGAACACGGTATGCACGGCCTTGTGGCGCAGGGCGCATCCTCTTCAGAACACGGCCACCATCTACAAATATTGTTTTTACAAACAGACTTGCATCAATCAGATCCACACCTTCGTTCTTTACTCTCCAGTTTGCGATCGCACTCAACAGCAATTTTTCCATTGCTACTGAAGGATGTTTTGTGCTGAATTTCAATGTATTCAGTGCTTGTTCTACGTCAGTACCACGGATCAAATCTGCCAAAAGGCGCATTTTGCGGGGAGAGGTAGGATAATTTCGTAAGCGAGCTACAGCTTCCATTATTTTTGATTTTTGATCTCAGACACAGATATCTCGCTGTGCCAAATCGCTATTATTACTATTGTTTCTCTTTTATATTATATCAGGCTTCCGGTACTATCCTTTTGCCATCAACTTACTTACTGTTTGCTTCCGCTATGTCCCCTGAAGTTACGGGTAGGTGCAAACTCGCCTAACTTGTGACCAACCATATACTCAGTAACATATACCGGTATGAACTTGTTGCCATTGTGTACAGCGAAAGTGAGTCCTACGAAATCCGGGGTGATAGTACTACGGCGACTCCAGGTTTTTACAACACCCTTCTTCACTTTACCATCATTTACTGCGGATACCTTACGTCCCAGTTTTGCATCTACATAAGGTCCTTTGCTTATTGAACGAGCCATTTTTATTGACTATTTTTTTGTTTATGTTCGGGGTACTACCCCATTTAACTTATTATCAGACTACAGCTTCTTACCGTTCTTGCGTTGGATGATCAGCTTGTTAGTTGACTTGGTACGGCTTCTTGTCTTTTCACCCTTAGCGTACTTACCAGTACGGCTACGTGGATGACCACCTGAAGACCTACCTTCACCACCACCCATCGGGTGATCTACCGGGTTCATCGCAACACCACGGTTACGTGGCTTGATACCCTTCCAACGGTTACGGCCTGCTTTACCCATTGACTGGAGAGCGTGGTCGCTGTTAGATACGATACCTACAGTTGCCATACATGTGCTCAATACTTTACGAAGCTCACCACTTGGCATTTTCAGTACGCAATACTTTTCTTCCTTAGCGCTAAGCTGAGCATATGTACCTGCAGAACGTGCAAGTGCACCACCCTTACCTGGCTGCAACTCAATGTTGTGAATTACAGTACCCAAAGGCATATTCTTCAACAACAATGCATTACCTACTTCAGGAGCAACTGCCGGACCACTTACTACAGAAGAACCAACTTCCAAGCCCTGTGGAGCGATGATGTAACGCTTTTCACCATCTATATAGTGCAACAATGCGATGAAAGCTGTACGGTTTGGATCATACTCTATTGACTTAACAGTAGCCTTGATATCATTCTTGTTACGCTTGAAGTCTACCAAACGATACATGGTCTTGTTTCCACCACCTATGTAGCGCATTGCACGGCGACCCTGAAAATTACGACCACCTGTACCATGCTGGTGTTCCAGAAGGCTTTTCTCAGGCACGTTAGTGGTAATTTCCGCATATGCGTTACCTATTCTCCAGCGTGTTCCGGCTGTAACCGGTTTGTATTTACGTAATGCCATTTTTACTTTTATTAGCTGATGCGATAATTTGCTAACTAACTAGCCTATCCACATCTTATTACTTATTTGTTAGTTTACTTTTTCTTACCAGCAGTTGCCTGTCTGATTACTACTATCCCTGGGCGAAAAGATCAATTGATTCTCCTTCTGCAAGAGAAACTACTGCCTTCTTGTATGAAGATTTTCTTCCCTGAAGAAAACCTGCCTTAGTATAGCGCGTCTTATTTTTCGCAGGAACTACGATAGTGTTTACTTCGCTTACTTTAACGTTGTAAAACTCTTCAACAGCTTTTTTGATCTCGATCTTATTAGCTGCATGTCCTACTACAAATGTGTAGCGGCCGCTTTTTTCCATCTGGCGATTTACCTTTTCGGTAATTACCGGCCGTACCAACACTTCTGAAAGTTTCATCGTTCTTATTTTTAAGAGTCTGCTTATTAAAGGCAAACTGATTATTATTTTATTTTACTCTGGTATTATCAGCAATTAAGCTTCTTCTACAACAGCCATTTCTTCGGTAAACATCTTAGCTACTGATTCAGTAAATACGATCACGTTTGTGTGAGTGATATCGTAAGTGTTCAGATCGCTAAGCATTACTGTCTTCGTGTTTGGCACGTTACGGCTGCTCAGGTAGATGTTGCTGTCAAATTCAGGTACAACCATCATTGACTTGCGGTTATCACCACGAAGTGCATCCAGTATCGCTGTGTAATCCTTAGTCTTAGGAGCTTCCATTTTCAGGTCCTCTACTACTACTATCTGGTTAGCACGAGCTTTGTAAGTCAATGCACTCACTTTTGCCAGATCCTTAACCTTACGGTTAAGTTTGAAGCCGTACATGTGTGGAACTGGACCGTTAACGGCACCACCACCCTTGTACAAAGGATTACGGATATTACCCTTACGGCTACCACCGGTTCCTTTCTGCTTGTGCAATTTCTTTGAAGAACCCTTTACCTCAGCACGGGTCTTTGATTTGTGCGTACCTTGACGCTGAGCAGCCAGATATTGCTTTACCGCTAGGTAGATACAATGATCATTTGGCTCAATGTTGAAGATATCATCAGGAAGTTCTACTGAACGACCTGTCTTTGCACCTTTACTATTTAAAACGTCAACTTGCATGACTAAAATTAATTCTGAATTAAAACAATAGATCCGTTATGACCCGGAACCGAACCGCTGATTAAGATGTAGTTTTTCTCAGGGAATATTTTCACTACACGAAGTGCCTTTATCTTCACCTGGTCTGTACCCATACGGCCTGCCATACGCATACCTTTGAAAACACGGCTTGGATAAGATGAACCACCGATAGATCCCGGAGCACGTGAACGGTCATGCTGGCCATGGGTTGCTTCACCCACACCGCTAAAGCCGTGACGCTTAACTACACCCTGGAAGCCTTTACC
>CANBQQ010000492.1 GCA_947371715.1 Flavipsychrobacter stenotrophus | reverse complement strand
TTTTAGCTTGCCGTCTTTCTCTTTATGATACGGATCCAGTAAAGTATTACCCTTTACCACATTAGGAATTGAATGTACCAGGTTGTTCAGTATCAGGTTCAGACGCAGCAGGTTGCTTGATTTCTGTGATATATCCTGAGAATAAATACTGCACTTATCTTCACCTATGGCATGAGCCAGGTTCATAAGCAGTGTACCTGATCCTGCAGAAGGGTCGTAGCAGGTCACATTTTTTTCAGGTCCGGTCACCAGGCATGAGGCCATTATCTTGGCTACTGCATGTGGTGTAAAATACTCGGCATACTTACCTCCACTGTTAGTATTGTAGTCCTTTATTAGGTATTCAAATATGGTGGCGTAGAAGTCAAACTTTTCATTGAAGATGTGTTCAAAGCTAAAGTTCACCAGTTTATTGACTATCGCCTTACAGAAATCATCCCGCTTATCTATTACATACTTACTGATGTTTTCGAAGAGCATTATCTTTTCACCACCATCGGTTATTACAGAGAATATATCGCTGTTCTCCTTAGCTATATCCAGCAGTGTATTATCAAACAACTCAGAAAACTTAGCCTGGTTCTGGTTTTCGAACAGGTAAGAGATAAATTGTTCCGGCTTCAGTCGCGCTGTGCTCTCCGTTAGCTGCATCAGCAGCATGTCGTAGTCAGCTTGTTTGTACTGCTTTATGGCAGCCTCCCAGTTGTCGGATTTCGCCAATTTAGGGTCTATCTGCTTTACCCCGTAGGCAAACTTATCATTGAGAAACTTATAAAGAAATACCTGAGTTATGATCTTAAACTCATTACCATCATTTCCTAGTCCATAATTGGCGCACACACTTTTCAGGTCGTCAATCAGTTCCTTGGTATTCTTTTCAAAACTCTGTGTCAGGCTCATTTATTCTATATGTTATGCTACACGCCCGTAATATTCGTTCATGTATTCTTTTACTATTAGGTTATTAATTGTTCTTGATCGGTCTGCGTCCAAAGGTAGTTCGTATTTAGTCTTCAGCTGGCTTATTACCAGTCGCATGATCATTTTCTCCACGTAGCTTTCATTGTCCATAATATTGGCGTTCTGCAATATCTGTGCATCTACCTCTTTCTTCAGGCTTTGTAGTGCTTCGAACAGTTTACTTTCACTGTCGGTCAATGGGTCTTTCTCCATCAGTCGCTTATGCAGGCGAGCATATTTAGAATCGTTATCGTACTTGGCTCTTAGTAATTGATTTTTGCGCTCCAGCTCTTTGGCTTCGTCATAAATCTTTTCCAGCTCCTTTATGTTGCGCTCCATTTCTTCCTTGGTCACTTCACTAAGGTTCTTCTTTTTAAACAGCCGCTCCAGTTCTTCCTTCAGCGATATAAATTGAAGGTCGTGCTGATCAAAATTACCTCCCAGCATTTCTCTGGTTTTCTGCAGGGTGTTTTTCAGTTTATCGGCAATGATCATCTCCTCCTCTCTTAGCTTAGTAAAGGCAAAGATCACATCTTCCAATGCCACATTAAGCAGATTGCTAGTATCTACATTATTTTCAAGTGCTTCCTTTGTATTGATTAGAGCAAGGTGGTTATTTGCCTCCCTACCCAATACCGTTAGCTTCTGAAAATCCATTTTTTCCAGCATCTCATAATGGCCGGATAGGCGAATGAGATTGTACAAGTCCCTTGCATTATTCAACGCCTTAGTGATCTCCAGCATAGTTTTGCGATCACTTATCTTGGTAATCTGCTGAGAAAATACTTCTGCATTAGCGGTGTCGTACCTGAATAACACGTCTTTTATTTGCTCTATATCGGCAGCAATTTCTTCTTTGCTTTTGAAGAGATTGGTATAATGCTCCATTTCATCGCCGAGTTCGCTTTGCAGCTCTCTGAAATAGTCCCGATTGGTCTTGTCAAATTCCCTTTGTATATCTGCGAAATCAACTACATATCCGTACTTGAATTGCTTATATGTTCTATTCACCCTTGTCAGCGCCTGCAAAAGATTATGCGCTTTAATTACCCTGGTCACATATAGCTTCTTCAGCCTTGGCGCATCAAAGCCCGTCAGCAACATGTTGTAAACAAAGAGCAGGTCTATCTTACCTGCCTTAAAATCTTCAACCAGGTCTTCTCTATCTTTCTTAGTGCCTGCATCGTGCAGTATCAATGCCGATGACTTCACCTTACTTTCTTCTTTTATTTTGGCGCCATAGCTATGAGGTGGCTCAGCTGCCATAGCATAATCATGTAGTTCGGGCTGTGCATACTTGTAGTCAAATATTTCTTTCATTTGCTCAGCCTGCTCAGATGAATCGCAGATAACCATACCACCAATAGTATTGTCGTTCATGGTAATCCTCGACTTCTCAAAGTCGGCAACTATGTATTCTAGCAGCGGCTCTACAAATTTGGCATGAGCGTATACAATCTTTCTGTCAGACTTACCTTTCAATACATCTATCTCTTCAAGAGCTGCTTTCAATTTCAGGTGATAGCTGGTTTCTATCTCCTCACGTATTAGTCTTAATGTATAGCCATCTGCAATAGATGCATTGTAGTAATACTTGTGTATGTAATCGCCAAAAATGTCCTTTGAGTTATAATCTGTGCCCAACAGCGGTGTGCCGGTCAACCCAATTTTAATTGCATTGACATCAGACTCATTTAGGTTGGCAAGAAAGCTGCCTTTAGGATTATAACTGCGGTGCACCTCATCCAAAAAATATACCCGCTGAATATTCAGTTGATAATCCCTTCTGCTTACAACATCTTTATCTTCCTTGAACTTCTGAATATTAACTACCGTTATTTCAGGTTTGCCAGAGCTATTATGAATAGCGGTGGTCTTCCTTAATTCCTTTACAAAATCATCTTTCGAATTGACTTTGTGCACTACGAGATCACGACTTTTGAATTCGCGACCGGCCTGTATAAGCAGATCCAATCTATCTACAATAAAATAGAACTTTGGGATGATTCCTTTTGACCTAAAGTAATGAGTAAGGAACTTTACAGAGTAATA
>CANBQQ010000491.1 GCA_947371715.1 Flavipsychrobacter stenotrophus | reverse complement strand
TGATCATTTCACCCACACACTGGCGGCACCAGCCGGCCCAGAAGCCCAGATATACCACCTTTCCTTTCAGGTCAGACAGCTTCATTATCTTCCCATCGGCGGTATGGATCTCCATATCGGGAGCGGGTTGGCCGGGAGCCAGCCTGCGGGCCCGGCCCACTTGTTTATCCAGCAAGGGCATATATGTGCTGGCCGGCCAGCGTTGCTTGAATGTGGACAATTGAGCTTCTGTTCGAGCCAGTCGCTGCGTCTTTGCACGGCCATATATATTCTGTGCTATAAAATACTCCAGGCTTTTATCGGGCAGTACCTTGTAGGCCAGCTTGTATACACTATCTTCAAATTGCAGGTACTTCGTAGTGTCTTTCCCCAATACGGTATAACCATCTGCTTTTAGCCCTATCTCTAATACGCCTGTAAGGTAAAGGAGGTACGAAGGCACCTGCAGGAAGGAATCATTAAATACCACAGGCATTGACTTGACCACCTCGTAGTTCTCAGGCGGAATCGTATCAGTATAGCGGCGCAGTTTTACCATTTGCCTGGCAAGCGGATATTGCTGTATAAAAAAGTAATTGTAGTAGAGATGAAAAGTGCGCCAGTAGCCGGTAAATGCAGCAGGTAAAGCAGGCGTCCATTTTTCGGCCATAGCCTGTTCGAGGTTATTTTCATTATCAATTGCTTTCAGAAAATCTTTAGGCTCCTTTTGCAGCTGATTTTTTACATTGTTAGGGTATTGATTAATGCGCCCCCTTTTTATAACATGAGCTGCCAGAAAATTCTGAATATTAGCACCTCTACCTGCGTAATTCACAGTACTATCAAAGCGCTTTGCATTTACCGTCATCACCAGGCTATCGCCGGTGGACACAATTATATCGGCCAGCCTGTCGGCATAGGCTATCTGAACTATTGTGTACACGTTGGCGGGAACGGGAAATGACAATTTGAAACAACCCTTCTTATCTAGGTGTGTGCTAAATTTTTTAGGATAATAAGCCAGGTTATTATCATTGTAGCTTACTTCTATACTATCGGCAGTGGGATTAATGATCTTACCGCTCAACTTCACATTGGCCGGAGCCGCATGTATGTATTGTGGTATAGCCAAGGTAAGGAAAAATACCAGCAGGAGGTGAGACAGACGACGTACAAGCATAAAAAACTATCTACGATTAAGTTTAAGCAGGCTAAAGGTGAGCTAGCTGCTTAATGAATGAACTATTTTAAAAATATTCTCAATTGATGGGTTACCTTTTTCTCCTTTTAGTATTAACTATCATAACAATCTAAAAAAGAAATTATGAAATTAGTAAAATTAAGCGTTTTCGCTCTTACAATGGGTCTTTTCCTTGCTTCATGCGGTGGTGCAAAGACTGAAACTACAACTACAGATTCTACAACTATGGCTACTACTGCTCCAGTTGAAGCTGCTCCAGCTCCTGCTGCTGACACAACTAAGCACATGGATACTATGACTGCTCAGCCTGCTAAGCCAGCTGAAGCTACTAAGACTACAACTACTACAACTACAGAAACTAAGAAGAAGTAATTCTTACCTGTATTTTAGATATCAGAGCCATCCTGCAATGCAGGATGGCTTTTTTGTTTTTCAGGGGGGTGAGTAAATGACTTGTTATATTGTTATAGAGAAGACTTACACAGACGTCCGATACCTTCGGCATCGATTCAAAATAATTAACTCGGTACTACAGACATCTGATGCCTTCAGCATCAATCCATAGAATACGGATATTTTAAATATGAATGTTAATAGTATCATCAATTATAATTATTCATCATTGGGTTACCTTTTTAAATGAAACGTATCAATAAATGAACCATTTAAAAACGCACAATTATGAAATTGATCAGACTAAGTTTTTTCGTTCTTGCAATGGGCTTTTTAGTTGCTTCTTGCGGCAATGGTAATGGAGATGCACCAAAAACAGATACATTGGCGCCCGTTCCATCAACACCGCCCGCTACGCCACCACCTGCACCGGACAGTACCGTAAAGCCAATGGACACAACAGCCAAACCGGCCGACATGACCAAAACTACCGGTACACCGGAAACAAAGAAATAGATTTTTTTTACATTTAAACAAAAGCCACCTCCGATTTGAGGTGGCTTTTCAATACAAAATGGAAGGTAAATAAGCCAAAACAAATATTTTTAAAAATATTTAAAAAAGTTGGGTTACCTTTTTCCAGTTACGGTATAAACATGCATAACGTTTAAAAACAAAAACATGAAATTAGTAAAATTGAGCGTATTCGCTCTTACAATGGGTCTTTTCCTTGCATCTTGCGGTGGTGCTAAAACTGAAGAAACTAAGACTGACTCAACTATGGCTACTACAGCTCCAGTTGAAGCTGCACCAGCTCCAGTTGCTGATACTGCAAAGCCTGCTGTTGATACTGCTAAGCCAGCTGCAACAACAACTGAAACTAAGACTGAAACTAAAACTGAAACTAAGAAGAAGTAATTCTTTCTTATCAAGTTATAAAAAAACCATTCCGTTCATTCGGAATGGTTTTTTTGTTTTTGGGAGAACGTTGGGTACAAAACGAATACGTCTCCCTACTAGATTGCTTCGTTCCTCGCAAAGACAGAGTTCAAATAGCGACCGAAAACGAATACGTCCTTGCGTGAGATTGCTTCGTGCCTCGCAATGACCCGCTCCTTTTTTGCTTCCTGTCATTGGACTATGATTGTGGGGCAACCCTAATACCCCCCTCGCAAACACAGAGTTCAAATAGCGACCGAAAACGAATACGTCCATACGTGAGATTGCTTCGTGCCTCGTAATGACCCACCTCTTTTAAAACCTGTCATCGGATTATGATTGCGGGGCAATCCGAATAACTCCTCGCAAAGACCTGCAGCTTTACTTGTCAATAGATTATGATTGCTGCGCACCCTAACTGCCCTTTTCCATGAATGGGGCATGTAATCTCAAAGAGAATCGGCCGGATGCAAGACTGCTTTCCCGCAATTCTGCGGGATAAACTCACGC
>CANBQQ010000490.1 GCA_947371715.1 Flavipsychrobacter stenotrophus | reverse complement strand
GTAAAAACGGGTGATCATCTTACCATTTTCATTTACGTGCAGTGCCACGGTCAGTTGGGCTTCCGCGTCTGTAAGGTGGTTATTCTTATACGTTGCAATTCGTGCCATCAGTGCCTTGCCGCCTTTGTGAGGTGCCACTATCAGGTTGTTACTAAACAGTATGTATGCACGAGGGCGTGAAAAACGACCGTAGATAAGACCCGTCACTACAGCAAAAGCCAATATACCCATCAACGACTCTGTAGAAGCCACAAAATTGGTAAGAATACCCGATGGTGCTACATGACCATAACCCACCGTTGTGAGTGTTTGCGAACTGAAGAAAAATGCGTTAAGAAAACGGATGTACAACGGTGCATGAACATCAATACCCTGCAGATGATCTACGCCTATCATAAAGTAGATTACAGCAAAGAACAGGTTGATAGCCGTATAAAATGTCATTATAGCCATCATAAACTTCATGCGGTTCATGCGCAGTAAGGAGTGATAGATACTGATGCGTTCATAAAACGGCAAGCCCGTTTTGCGCAGGTTGTTAGAACCGTCTGCATTTACCAGTCTGCCACCTTCTACACTACTGTTGGCACCAAATCCGGTATTGCTTAGATCTTTAAATTTCGTTCTGTTGTGCGATGCTGCCATTTTTACTGTTCCTGATCTCTACAAAAAGAGCAACCAATATTGTTACAATCATGGCTGCTATGCCCAGTAACAAACTGACCCTGGTTTGAAAAAATGAAGTTACCAAATAATGCAGAAATGCGAACAAAGGAATGAATATTAAAAGCTTAACCGCCCAGTTACCCAAGGGTACAAGGTTATAAGCCTTAGTCTTTAATAACCTGCTGATATGGTAAAAATAATACACAAACTGAGTATAACTGGAGATGATAAAACTCAATGCCATCCCCGGTAATCCCAGCCACTTATACAGTGGATACATCAGCAGGCAGGCCAATACCAATTCACCAACAGCCCCAGTAGTACTTAAGTGGCCCTTGTGCAACTTCTGGAATACCGTAATAAAGCTATAAGTTCGAAACGGCAATATGAACAGCATTACAAAAAACACGGGTACTGCATCTTTATATCCGGGCAGTAAAACCGCAAACAATTCATACCTGAAAAACATAAGGAAGAACATCAGCGGGAACACAATATTGGAAAGATACCTGGCCGAATGATTCATTAATTGCATCAGGTTGGTATTCTCATCCTTTGCCTTCACCTTATTCATCTGTATCAGCACTGCACTACCCGATGCACTTAAGATAAGTGGCAGGAAGGGTACATTTTGAGTACCGTTAAAGTATATGGCAGATGCCGCGGCTGTAAGTAATATTGATACAAGAAACTTGTCTATCCACGAAGAAACACTCTGCAGAATATCATAAAAACCCATATGCAGCCAAAGCGTTCTTATTTCCTTTACCGTCCTTATCTCTTCAGTTCCATCGTTCTCCAATTGCTTGGCACTTACACCTAACATAATAAGTGAGCATATAAGTCGTAAACAATTCAATATCAGCAAGTATAAGAACACATCATGCTGAGTAAATCCATTATCCAGAACAACTTTATGGATAGCAAGATAACCCAGTGCATAGCCCGAATTTATAATGAGCAGGCCTCTAATATTCTTAAAAACGATCAGAAACGACTCGGTAATAATGCCCAATGCGAAGGAGATCATAAACAATAGTGGTATTAGCCATCCGGCCTGCAGGGAATCAACCTGAAGCCATGCAAAGCAAGCACTAAGCAGGCATAGCCACATGCCATACAGTAAATACTGCTTAATGGAAACCGTCTTTGCCAGCTTTAATATAGTGCCCGGTGCATAGGTAGTGATCAGCACATGTATACCAAAACAGGCCAGTGGATAGATAAAATATAACTGTGTCCAGAAGTTCTGGTAAGTACCATAGGTTGGCTTGTCCAGGTGTCGGGAATAGTATAACAGCACCAACAAGTTAGCCACAGAGGGGAAGAACCTGATAAGGAAGATGAATACTGAATTACTGAATAAGGAGTTACTGTTTAGTTTTGGCAAAGGCATCGCATTCCTCCTTGTTTAGGTACTTGACTATCTTCGCAGGATTACCAACTATAACGCAATACCCATCCGGGAAACTCTTGGTAACAATAGCACCCGCTCCTACCACAGTAAAATCACCCAGCTTCACTCCCGGCAATATCACCACATTCATCGCTATCCAGCAAAACTTACCGATCTCCATTGGCGGGCCAGGCAAATGCTTATCATTGTCTATGGGGTCATGATTGGCCGATATAAGCCCGGCATTGGGAGCTATGTTTGTATAATCGCCCAATATGATACCATTCCGTGCATTAATGTAAATACCGGCCGAGTCACCCGGGTAGCAATTCTTACCTCTGGTTATCCGCTCAGGGCTATGTATGGTAGTAGAATGGTGTATGGCCCATGTGGTCTTAGCATTATTGCGCAAGAGCTTCCGGAAAACGAAATCTCTCACATAAAAGCTGAAACTCATTTCTTTGCGCATGCCAAACATGCGCTTAAGACCATCTACTACTCCACTCATGCCTGCTCGTTTTTAGTTGAACCTCCTTTGAACACAGGTATAAACGCAGCAACACACAATAATAGTATGAGGATGCTGCTGGCCATAGCCACTGTTTTGCCCTTATAGAAACTATCGGGCTTGAACTGGAACTCTATCTTGTGTTGTCCTGCAGGTATTTTTATCGCCCTCAACACATAATCCGCCTTCACGATCGGTGTTTCCTTGCCATCTACATAGGCTTTCCAGCCCTTTGCATAATAGATATCTGAGAATACCGCCAGACCGTCTTTGCTGTTATTTGACGCGAATGACAATTCATCAAGGCCATACTTAGTAAGCTTCACAAAAGCAGCACTATCCTTACCTATCGCACCATTACCCAGATCGTTCTTAAATGTATTACGGATGATGGCTGTCTTCTTTGGCTGGAATGCACCAGGTACTATTGTAGTATCGCCCAACTGCGGCGC
>CANBQQ010000489.1 GCA_947371715.1 Flavipsychrobacter stenotrophus | reverse complement strand
TATTTGGGCCGGTCGTAACCTTACAATCATTCAAGACAGAAGAAGAAGCTCTTGAGCTTGCTAACACCAGCGATTACGGACTGGCAGCCACTATTTGGACACAGGACGTGAGTCGTGCTAACCGTGTAGCAGGTAAGGTGCATAGCGGTATTATATGGGTGAACTGCTGGTTGCTGCGCGATCTGCGCACACCATTTGGCGGCTTCAAGAGTAGCGGTGTAGGCCGCGAGGGTGGTTGGGATGCGCTGAGGTTCTTTACTGAGCCGAAGAATGTGTGTATAGAGTTGTAATGGCTTAATCCTCGTGTGGTTGTATCAAAGCGATAATATGGAAGAATTATAAAATAGGCTTAAGGTGAGTCAATGAGCACTGCTAACAACTATCGTGCTTTATTCAAATTTTGTGATATTTGTAGAAACAAGATCCTGGATATGAGATCGATATTGCTGTTGCTAACTATTGTTATTTGTACCACAACCAAAGCACAGATAAATATAACTACGTCGGCACCTGCAGGCGGCCAGGCACCATATAGTAAGGCACACAGAGAACGGTTGATGGATGAGCTGAAAAAAAGTACAACCATATTCATTTTACAATACCGCGATTATGATCAGTTGGCTACTTTTGAAAAGGCCATAAAAGAATCGTGGACTTTTACTCCGTATAAAGTCATAAGACCTGGGGAGCTACAAGACTATGAAGGCAAGACGGGTTTTACCTTCTTTACTTTCAATGCCTATTATACAGGCAAGCACCATAATACACAACATCTTCAATATGGTCTTTGGTGCCCCGTGCTCAACAAGCATGGTAAGTTAAAGAGCCAGTTCTTTTACTCCAGCGAGGTGTTGTACCCCGATGATAGTACAAGAATTGCAATGGTCCCTTATTCCCTTTCCAGACATAAGTATGATGCCGCGTTAATGAATGATATGCTGGATAATGCGCACTACTATAACTGGAACGCACAATTTCTGAAATCATACCTGCAAACCACCAATGACTTTCTTTCTCGTAATGAGAACCTGGGTATTTGGAATACATACACCACCGAACACTTACATGAACTAAAGACGGATACCCTATACATACCAGACTATGTGAAGACCCGGGAAGAATTCTGGCGTAACAGAACATACACAGACTCTGTAATGACAGAGACTTCTATTCATGCCGAATACCCTTATCCTGTAAAGTTTGTAAGTACTGAACAACTTACGCAGATGCTCGCAGATCATACGCGCAACATACATTACCTCGTCTATTCGGTAGATGCTTCTGTAAAGTATATTGACGTCTTTTCTTCGCGCGATGGGTTGTTGTATGCTTTTACCCGGTTAATGTCGTGGACATTCAAAGAGAAAGACCTGGGTCTTTTGGCCGGGTTTGTGAACGGATAGTGTATTCCTCCTCGTTTGCCTTTTCAAGGCTTGTTAAGTTATTTGGTATTAATTGTTCCTATACGATCCTATTATACAATTCCCTTACTTTTGTTGCTTCATGACTACTACAGAATTTATAGCGGCAGCCCTTAAGGAAGATGTGGGCGCAGGTGACTTTTCATCGTTGGCGAGCATTGATGCCGGCGCACGCGGACAGGCCGTGTTGAAAATAAAAGAGGCCGGCATTATTGCCGGTATTGCTCTGGCTGAAGAAATATTCCGCTTCCTGGAGCCGGGTGTTACTTTCACTGCATTCAAAAAAGATGGCGATAGTGTAGCGGTTGGTGAGGTAGCTTTTGAAGTAGCTGCATCTGTTCATACCATTCTGAAAGCTGAGCGTTTATCTCTTAATTGTATGCAGCGCATGAGTGGCATTGCTACACTTACTAATGAATATGTGACAGCCATAAAAGACTATCCGGCAAGAATACTGGATACCCGTAAGACCACTCCACTATTCAGGGCTTTTGAAAAAGAAGCGGTGTTAATGGGTGGTGGTGTGAATCATCGTATGGGGTTGTATGATATGATCATGCTGAAGGATAATCACATAGATTTTTGTGGTGGCATTGAAAAAGCAATAGCCAAAACAAATGACTACCTGAAGGCTAATAGCCTTGACCTGAAGATAGAGGTAGAGACCCGCACTATTGATGATGTTAAACGCGTAATGGCATGTGGTGGTGTACACCGTATTATGCTGGACAATTATTCTCCGGCTCAGCTGGAAGAAGCAATACAAATTATTGGCGGGAAGTACGAAACAGAAGCCTCGGGCGGTATACAGCTGGCCAACATTGTTGACTATGCACGCACAGGTGTTGATTATATTTCGGTGGGAGCCATCATCCACCACGCAGTGAGTATGGACCTTAGCCTGAAAGCTAAAATAGTATGACAAACCCGCCAAGACATATCACCTTTATCATAAACCCACGTGCCGGTATGGAACGTGATAAAGAGATCAAGGCGGCTATTAAGGCTCAGCTCAATGAATTTTTATACACCTTCGATATTCAGTACACCCAATACGCCAAGCATGGCATTGAGCTGGCCAAAGCCGCTGCTGACAAGGACACATATGCTGTGATAGCGGTAGGCGGTGATGGGTCTGTAAATGATGTGGCACAAGGGTTACTAGGAAGCAACACTGTTCTGGGTATCATTCCCAAAGGTTCGGGCAATGGTATGGCAAGGACTTTAAAAATTCCATTGGATACTTTTGCTGCTGTAAGAACTATTAATGCAGGACGCTTAGTGGGCACCGATGTTGGCTTTGCTAATCAACGCCCCTTTATAAGTAACGCAGGTGTGGCATTTGATGCATTGATCTCCAAAAAATTTGCCAAAAGTGAGAAGCGTGGATTTGGCGTATATAGCTGGCTTGTGACCAAACATCTGTGGTTGTATAAGCCGTGGCAATTTGAGATAACTATAGATGGCGAGCGTATTGATGAAACAGCCTTTATGATAGTTGTGGCCAACGGACAACAGTTTGGTTACAACTTCAGAATAGCGCCAATGGCTTGCTATAACGATGGCTTACTAGACCTTATAGTTGTTCGAAAATTTCCCAAGATACTTGGCGGGCTGAT
>CANBQQ010000488.1 GCA_947371715.1 Flavipsychrobacter stenotrophus | reverse complement strand
TGTGCAGAACAATTGCGATGGGATACCACCTGTTGCCAATGTGTCCAGTATTACGGGGGGCGTGTTAGGTTCGGGTAATGTGATCAATATCTGTGTAGGTCAGCCCAATGTAGATTTCACTATAACACTTGATAATCCCGATGGTGATGTAACTGATATAACCCCCGTTAACGTGCCATCTACCGCTACGCTGATGGTGAGCTATAACCACACCGCTGCTCCCATTGTTAATTTCAGCTGGGCTACCGGCGGACTGGCAGTGGGGCATTATACCTTTTACCTGAATATTAAGAACAACCATTGTCCGTTGATCAATACCCAGACAGTAGCCTACACCATTAATGTAGCCTATCCGCCAACCATGCAGGTAAAGCAAACCTCTGTTACCAATTGCATACATCCGGCGGGAATAGATTATACCATCAATTATGGTTTTGCACCGCGCAACATTATAGTTATGGAGAGTGGGAGCGTGGTGAAGACAATAGTAGATAACACGGCCGGTGATACTGTGGTGGTCAGGGACAGCCTGCCACCCGGGAATTATACCGTAATAGTAAGGTCTGATATGCTTTGTGTAGATTCAGCTTCATTCACCATTTCTGATAGTGGCAGCCTGCCGGTGTCGCCTGTTACCGCATCTTATTGCAGGGGAGATGGATCTTTACCTATTGTTATTGTGCCTATAATGCCCGGTGCTACCATCAACTGGTTCAATACAGATAGTACGGCACTGCCCGGAGCACCTGTTGTCAATACCTCATCAGAAAACGTGTTTAGCTGGTATTTTATTGAAGACTACAGGGTTTGCTCATCAGGCCCGGTGCCGGTTACCGCAACCGTGCATCGACTACCACATGCTGAGATATTGAATCTGCCCCAGACCATCTGCTACGGTGATGCCATATACCTACAGGCAACCGGGGGTACACAATACACTTGGGAGCCGGCCTCTGATATAAAGCATGATACAGAAGGGTATTACATCGAGGTGCTTGTTCCCGTAACTGTGGTAGTACACGCCACGGATGAGTTTGGCTGCAAAGACACAACAAGTGTTACTTTCTCAGATATACAGGATTGTTGCCTTTTCTCTTACCCCAATGCGTTTACCCCCAATAATGATGGTAATAACGATGGCTTCAGGATAGTGACCTGGGGCAATATGCGTGACTATTCGCTTACTATATTCAACCGCTGGGGGCAGCCTGTCTTCTTCACCGCCGATCCTAAAAAAGCCTGGGATGGCACCTTTCATGGTGAGCCATGTGATATAGGCACGTACTACTACTACCTTAAAGCCGAGTGCCTTACAGGCCCTAAAGAATGGCATAAGGGGGATGTGATATTAATTCGATAATTCGGCAATTTGACAATTCGGCAATGCCTGTCATTTGCAATATGTGCTTGTTTTTGGGAATTTGCTATTCCCTCTCTCCCCGCATAGATATACCATAGTACGCACTGCCGGGAGATGCAGGTCCAATGATATCTATATTGATAGAACTGTCTGTAAGTGATATGTCTTTTTGTACTTCTGATACGGAATGCTGGTAATAGCCGCTATATAGCTTTTGGAAAGTATCACTGCCCCACAAGACATAGTTAGCGGTATCTATAGTCAGAGATATTGTTGTGCTTATAGTTGCTGTGTTGGTGTAGCCCGTACCTTTCCAGGAATAAGTATAACTGCTGTCCGTGAGGCGGTAATGGCGCATGTTCACTTGTGATAATGTCGTCTTTTTGCAGGAAGCGCTTAAAATAATAACGGCAATAATAAGAAAGAGAAAAGGGCGCATAGTGGAGGTGTTGAGATTATAAATTTACCACAACTATCAAAGATTTACAAATGGGATAGCAGCCAGGCTGTCGGTATCTTACTGGTCTTTAAAATAGCCTGTTTGCATTAATATGCGTTGCATAGCCAGACACATTAGATGTACGTTCGACAATATGTACACTAAAGAAACTGTCGGACAGATAGATGGTTTTTTCCTGCGGCATTGGTGGCAAGTGTATATATTCGCCGGTGGCGTATTGTGTAAAAGTATCGCCAGAGTATACTACATATTTTTCTGGTTCCAGTTGTAACGTTATGATGTAAGATGGGTTGGCGTAGTATTGGGTATCATAGCGGGTGCCGGTAAATTGGTGTGTTATCGTATCGTAGCCCGGTCCGTAATAATAGGTGACATCCTCTCGTGCTTTATACCTTAAAGTAGTTATCGATTTGTTGTTGCTTTTGGTACACGAAGTTGCCATGCACAATGATAAGATCAGCAAGAAGGATAGGAGTGATCGCACAGCTTTATAATTTGCCATCAATTTACACCGCTTTATTTGAAAATCATAACGAGGGGGTATCCCGTTTTTTCTACTTGTTATATCGACAAATTAACTACCTCTCCCTTCATAAATCCCGGCTTATCTGTGCGCACAATGAGGGTTTGGCCGGCAATGAATACTTCCAGTTCGTAGTGGCCGCCATAGAATAGTACCTTGGTAATTTTGGCTTTCAGTCCTTCAGCATCATCGGCAACTATTGCTATTTCTTCGGGGCGCACATAAGCTTTGCGGCCAAAACCACCGGGTAGCATAGTAGCCAGTTCCAGGGAGATAAGATTGTACTTGCCCAGCAGTCCTGCCACATAAGTGTTAACAGGAGATCGGTATACATCCATCGGTTCGCCGCGCTGTATTATTTTGCCGTTCTGCATTACCAGCAGTTCGTCGGCCCATGGCAGCAGGTCCAGCGGATCATGCGAAATGAGCATACAGGTGATACGCATACGCTCACTGGCAAAATCTACTACTGCTTTTAGTGTGGTTTTGTGGATGAGGTCCATATTAGAGAACGGCTCATCCAGTAGCAACAATTTCGGCGTTTGGGTGATCAACCTGGCCAATGCTACTCGCTGCCGTTCGCCGCCGCTCAGTGTCTGGCATTGGCGGCCAAGCAGGTGCTTTATGTGGCATACATCTACCAGTGCGTCAAAAGAATCTTTGAGCAGGTTATTGGCATACATCAATTCTTCCTCTACCCGGTAATT
>CANBQQ010000487.1 GCA_947371715.1 Flavipsychrobacter stenotrophus | reverse complement strand
ATGAGATAGGGGAGTTGGTGGAGGTGGTTAGTGGGGAGTAGTCAACTATTCACTAGTTTTGTCCTATCATTATGAGCCAATCGTTAAGCATACTGCGTAAACACATTAAAACGACCATTTTCTTTAGCCTGTAAGTTTTAATCTGGATGCTTCCGGTGTTTTCTTCACTTAACAGGTCAAGTAATCCAACATCATGCGGTGCCGGAAATGGTTTCATGTTCGTGCTTTTGATGCTGATTACTTTTGTTTACACTGTTGTTCTAATTGTGAAAATGGCAACTAGCCCAAACAGGAAGTTCTTCGGGGATGTGTTGTTGTTAGCTTGGGCGTTGCCTGTTTTGTTCACTTTGGTGTCAGCCATAGTTGTTCAATCATAGGGCTGGCTAAATACTGCTTTTTCTCTTTTTATGGTGGTATTCTTATACGATCAAATTTATCGGTCAATTTGTATATTTGAATATGTCAAATTCCCGGCTGGTTTTCTTTATTAAAACAAGATGGGTATTAGTAGTAGTGCTGATAGCACTGGTTTTGCTAAAGATACCTCACCCTCAGTATCCTTTCTTCTGCGATGAGGGGTGGGTATATGCTCCGGCCGTTAAGTCGATGGCTGTAAACGGACCAAGCCTTTTGCCGGGTAGTATTTCGTCAGACTATTCGCGGGGTCACCCCTTGTTGTTTCATTTTCTATGTTCGCTGTGGATACTCTGTTTCGGGACCTCCAATGTTTCTTTACACTCCTTTCCTTTGTTTATAACGGTGGTGTTTATAATAGCCCTGTATGAAGGTTGCCTCAGGTTGTTCAATAACAGGGTAGCGGTATTGGTGCTGTTGTTGGTCATGTCACAGGTTATATTCTTTGTGCAGGCGTCGTTTGTATTGCCGGAAATAATGGTGGCGTTATTTGCATTCCTAAGTCTCTATTATTATTCAAAAGACAAACTCCTGCTCACATCTGTAATGTTATCGTTGCTTTTGTTGACGAAAGAAAGTGGTCTGGTGTTTGGCGCGGTGATGGGTGTTCATGCCCTGGTTGCACTTTTTCGCAAAGATGAGCCACTGGTAAGGCGTGTGTTAAGGTTGGTGGCGTTGATCATCCCAGCATTATTGCTGGGTACATTCTTTCTGCTGCAGAAGGCAAAAGAGGGTTGGTATCTTTTTCCGTTGCATAGCAGTCTTATTAATTTAGAGTGGGAGCATTTTTATTTCTGGTTCAGAACGTGCATCAGGTGCACATTCAAGGGCGATAATGCGAGTTATTATGTCGGGCTCCTCATTATGCTGCTTGGCATACCGGTAGCAATTGTAAAAAGGAATCTCCGTTACTTATTCCTTTGTTTATCCGCAATAGTCGTTTTTGCACTCACCAGCGATCGGGTAGTTGACGCTCTGGGTAGTGGCTTTCTGGTGTCGTCATTTATTGTAGCCCTCCTGGTTTCCTTTTATTGCTTTTTCTCTTTGTATACAACTATACACGGTACTGCTCACCTCTTTTTGGTACTTGTTAGTTGTTGTTTTGGTGCTTACTTGTTCTTTTCGTCGTTAAGCGTCATTACCTACAGGTACCTCATAGTAGAGATAATGTTTGTGATGATCTTGCTGGCAGTTTCAATTAATATGTTCACTGATGCCTTTGGCAGAGCTATTTATTATACAGCTATTGCAGGTATACTTGCCATTGGTGCGATCGGCTATTGTAATGACGGTGGTAATGATGATACAGACCTCGAGGCATTTAATGCGATGAAAGTAGAGCAAGCCGTTGTGCGTTTCCTGGAAAAAGAAAATGCATATGATAAGGAAATTACAGGCGGGTGCTTTTGGGAGTTGCAGCATTTCAGATTTCCGGAACAAGGATTTCTGACAACATCCCGCACCTTTACAAAGATCAGTGGCGATACAGCTACCACCAATACCGACTATGCTATATTCGACAATGTATGCCCCGATCAAACCCACGATAGAATGCAAAGGAATGGTAGCTTTCATCTTGTTTTTAAACAAAAGGTGGGTGAGACGTGGGCTGAGATCTATAAACGTAATGATCTATGAGTATAAGGTTAGGGAGTGGAGACTCCCTGGTATACCGAGTGGCTTGTGAACAACTGTTACTTCAATTATCTTTACATTATGCCTGTACCTATGATTGCCTTATTTCTCCTGGCCCTTTTAATAAATGGTCTCCTTTTCTGGAGGCGGTACAAAAAGCGGGAAAGAGTAAAGCAGAAATCGTGGAATGTAATTGATGATCTGCATAATGGATCACTTTCACCTGCAGCATATGCTGCAACACTTTCGCACCTTATATACTATGTAGAGGTAGAACGGGAGCTGATTCCGGATTTTAGTTTGTTGGAGAAGATCAGAGATACAACGGTGAATGAGTATTACGTAGTGAAAGATATATTGGCAATAGATGATAAGCAGTATCTGTTAATTGCAGATACCCTTACTTACAAAGCAATGCCAGGTCAGGGATTCCATGAAAAACAGTACCCCCAGTTCACAAACATGTTATACACCAGCCACATTGTAATGCGGCAAGAATCGTCAACCCGTATTTCTTGTTTTTCTGCTAAGCCCGATGATGATGTGCATGAATATCACATGCTCGATTTTAGTAAGTATCTGGTCAGGTTGGTGAATAATGTGGCGTATGATTTTGCTATTCCTCCGAGGTACTCATTGTAAGTTATAATTTTCGAAAATTTACAGTTCGTGACCAGAAATTGGATGTATGTAGGGTTATATACATACTATAGCGTATGCTCTTTTTCCTGTTGCAGGTACCTATTAAAAGAAATACCCCGCACGAGGTGCGGGGTGGGTATATTTCTAGATTATTTTGTTTATGCGAGGTAAACTTCCTTTGCCTGTTGGGTGCTTTTAACCACAAGCAGTATTTTCTCGTCCAGTTTTTGCACTACCTCATCCATCATTACCAGGTACTCTCTTGGTGCATGATAGTCATCGTCTTTTATAAGATTCATGAATCCTATTAATGAAGATAGAGGCCCTCTGAATTCGTGTGCCTGAGTAAAGGCAATATCCCGG
>CANBQQ010000486.1 GCA_947371715.1 Flavipsychrobacter stenotrophus | reverse complement strand
GTTGCTGACTTCACCGCATTGATCACAAGGCTGAGCAACCTGCTAGCCCACTAATTACTTTCTATAAACCCTATCAATTTTTTACAGCATGGCCAGGCAAATGATGGACATATGTCTTGACGATAGTGAAGACGTAACAATACAACATGACGACTTTGTGATTGATGAAAGTACAGCACAACATCAGCGCCAGTTGATACTCAATAACAAGGGCGATTTTAAACAGAATCCAACGATTGGCGTAGGGGTTTTCGAATACTATGATGATGAACATATGCGTGATCTGATACGCGCAGTTAGTATTGAATTCTCTCGGGATGGAATGGACGTACAAAGCATCAGGCTTGATGCAGATGGAGTTCTGAAGAGTAATGCCTTTTATAAATAATACTAACAACAGATCTATGCAGACAGCAATTGTAAAACCCAATCAATCATCACTCGATGTGGTATTAATGCATACCGGGACTATGGAAGCTGCTATGGAAGTGATGGCTACGAATGAAAGAAGCATAACAGCATCATTGACAACCGGCGGTCAATACCTGATACCCGACAGTTCGGCATCAGATACTGTCACACTGAATTATCTGCAACAGAATAAGATAGTGATCGGCACAAGAGGATAACAGTTCCGACAGAATTTCACCTTTAATATTTCCAAATTATGGCTCGCACTATAGCGCAAATACAACAATCGATAATTACCGCTAAGCTGATGGATCCAACACTAAGTGGGCTGACCAGTACAAGCAATACTGCTATATGGCTGCTATGGACTTATGTGGTAGCTGTTTGTCAGTGGGTGCTGGAGAACTACTTTGATGCGCACAAAGCCGAGGTAGACCAGATCATTGCAACGCAGCGCGCACATACACTACAATGGTATGTAACTAAAGCAAGACAATTTCAATACGGTGTATTACTACCTTATGAGAGTGACAGTTATATAACACCAACTATTGACCCTACTGTAGCCATTATCAGCTATGCTGCGGCGGTAGAATTGCCTAGCCTGGTGAGACTAAAGGTGGCTACACTAAGTGGAGGGTCGCTGGCACCTTTGAGTGTTACTCAACTAACCGCTTTTACTGCATATATACAGCTTATAAAAGATGCCGGAGTACGTATGCAGATAACCAGTGGCAACCCTGATGTGTTGAGGCTACAGCTGACCATTTACTATGATCCGCTGGTGCTGGATGCTACAGGTGCGCGCATAGACGGAACGAGCACTTACCCTGTAAAAGATGCAGTGAAGCAATTTCTTAAGGCGCTGCCATTTAACGGGTTGTTTGTTATAAATAACCTTATTGCCGCACTCCAGGGAATTGAGGGCGTGGTGATAGGTGTTGTTGTATATGCAGCCGCTACTTATGCCGCATTGCCTTACACGCCTGTAACCGTGGAGTATGCACCTGATGCAGGCTACATGGTGGCTGACGAATCTTATCTTTTGGCCAACGCAACCTACATTTCTCACAGCCCTATCTGATAATCTTAAGCACTATAACTATGTCCTACTTTGAAGTTGACTTCCCGGAACTGATCAGGCTATTGCTACCGGTTAGATTGAGAAAGCCCATAATGATGCATTGGCTCCGGTGCCTGGTGACACCGGTACGAGAGTTGTACTATAAATTCTCACAAAACCGCAATGCGAATATTTACACATTAACGCACAATGGCCAGGTAGTCTTTTTGCAGGCTGTGCTCAACGATGTATTTGACTCGGTGAACAGGGGTATACAGGTGGTAGATGACGTTATTTTTGACCCACTGTATGTATTCCTTCCTTCAGAGCTGCATCCGCTTTATTTGGGCAGAATCGGCGAGCCGGTAACTGTTGCATACCCTAACCCTTCGTGGTTGTATACCAGAACGGAAGTAAACTATAGCGGCTACCACTTTATTGTAAAGGTGCCTGTAGCTGTAGTATGGGACACCGATCGTATGAATGCGCTGATAGACAAGTACAGATTGCCATCGCGCAACAGGTATAGTGTAGTAACATATTAAACGTACTTCATAATAATTCCAACAACCAATAAAAGAAACTTATGCGATCAATAAACTTCACACATTCGGGTGGATTCCCGCTTACACAAGATGAGCTGGACCACATGCAAAAGGCGTATACGGAGTGCATCAACACACTGGGCACATTGGGTGCCGGTTCTTCAACACCGACTATCATCAGCGGCATGGCTATGACTACGGCCGGTAGTGCTGTAACCGTTACCGATGGCTGGTTTTTCTACAATGGTAGTATGATCAAATTTACCGGCAGTACCGTTACGCCAACAGGCACCAATGTGCCGCTGGTCATTATAGCCAACAACACCACGTCATTAACTTATAATGATGGCAGCTCTTTCCCTGCGGTGAGTAATGTTACGGCCACACTTAGTTCTGGTCCTGCTGTTACGTCTTCATCCCAGTTTCCTTACAATGTTGCGGTACCTTATCATACACAGTTTGGATTGAACGGGCGGGAAACAACATGGAATACACTGCCGGTAGGTACGCTGGCTTCGCTGGGAGGAGTGTCGGGTACTATTTACTATAAGAAAAACCGAATCACTAACACATTGACCATACAGGCACAATTAACAGCAAATAATGCACAGAATTTTGCTGCGTCGCCGACGGCTGGGAATTCATTGCTAGGGACTTTGCCAGCCGAATATGCACCCAGCACGACAAACTATTTTCTCACCCATTATTATGCCTCAGCAATGTTTAAAGACGACCTAGGTGTTGCCTGGGTAAAACATATGTCTAGCGTGATAAATAATGTTGGTCAGATCTATGTAAATTTCATTAGACCGGAAGCTACAGTTCCTGCTTATACGGTTGTTTTCAACGCAATCATTCCTCTCGACTAAGCCCTTGAAACATTCTGGCGCGTGAAGAGCAGGATGTATACGATGATGAACAACATAGAGGTGACAAACGAAGCACCTACCTTCAGCATGAGGGAGCCAAAGCTCACGAACGACCAGGATTCAATAGTGAAGAATACAAGATGATGAAGGATGATCAGGAATCCGC
>CANBQQ010000485.1 GCA_947371715.1 Flavipsychrobacter stenotrophus | reverse complement strand
AACCATCTTTTAATTAATCTACCAGCAGGCCAATTAGTTTGGCTACATCATTCTTTGCCCTTATCTCAGGATAAGGTAGTTCGGTGCTCAGTGCTTTCAACACACTTTCTGCAATCGACTTCTTATCCCACGGATCGAATACGGTGCTTGGTTTGATGACATCATAGACATAGGCAAGATCGGGCGCCAGTACTTTCATGCCGCTTTCCACACTTTCTATCAATGGCAACCCGAAGCTTTCCATTACGGAAGGGCAAACCAGGTAGCGGTATTTGAAGTACAGTTCCCGGGGGTCGATGTAGCTGTAGTTGTAGATCCTGATGCCCTTTGTTTTCATTTCATCTATTCTTGCCAGCAGCGTTGGGGCAGTTTCATCTATTGTGATATGCAGCCCTGGTGTATGCCCCAGTGAATGCAGATATTCCCAGGCATCCAACAGCGTTGGATAATTCTTCTGTGGCGATGGTGTGCTTACAAATGCGAAGTCATCAACCGGGCGCTGATCGAAGGGGGTATGTGCCCCTGCGTATTTACCGGTATCATAAAAAGGTATGGTCAGGCAATGGGCTGCATCCTTCAGGTTCAGTTTCATCATCTCGTCTACCATGTGCTGTGTTTGCACTATATAGTAGTCGGTGTTCTTGTTAAACAGCTTTATGACCAGGTACTTTGCATACAGCTTCCAATAGGCGCGTTTAAATTTCTGATGTGGTGCCTCCAGCAGTTTCTGATTGTGGGAGTAGGTATAGGTCGGCACTTTCAATCTTACAGGTGGTGGTGTATTGGCAAAGCAGAATACACGGGTGTAGTTCCTACCCGTCTCTTTATAAAATTTGCTTCTGTCTCCCATTGTGTTGGGGACCACCTTATAGTTGCCGGTAAGCACCTTAGGTATATCGAACCGGGGATCGAGCAGGAAGAAAAAATCGTCTTTGCAGGGATGGAGACATATCTGCTCAATGAGGTATTGCAGCAATACAGCTCCTCCGCCCTTATTTATAAATAATCCGTCTACTAGTATCATGTGGGTAGTAATAAGTGCAAAAGTAAGTTTATAACATAACGATGTATAAGTGGGCAGGTTGTATTTGCGGTATTTTTATTACTTTGTATATTATTTTTATAAATTTCTAACAAATTGGGTCAGGGACTCGTCATATACTGTACAACTCCCTGGTGGCTAATAGTCAATGCATACAAAACAGTACATATTATTGATAATGAGTAGCTTATTGCTACTTGTGGCGTCGTGCCGCAAAGCTGATTATCATGTAAGTACTGTTATAAAAGCAACAGATAAGACAAATATCAACGCGCTTTTTGCTTCCCTACGTACTCACCCCGAATTCTTTGATGTGGAAGCAGGGGTATATTCAGAGATCCGGGCATCGAAGGGGACGAGGTTCAGGTTTTACCCCTATTCTTTTAAAGATAAGAGTGGCCACATCATTACTTCGGGCACCGTGCGGATAAGTGTGATAGAGATGTATGGTGCCGGTGCCAGTATTGCCAACCGTTCTGTATCCCTCAGCGGTAACCAGCTGCTGCACAATACAGGCCAGGTGTATATAACGGCATCTATGAATGGTGAAGAAATTGGTGTGAACAAATATGGCATCGATTTCATTACCGCAACACATGTGTCTACTCCTATGGCGCTGTATTATGGCGTTGACAACTACGAGGACCTGCTGGTAAGATGGATGCGCGTAGGTAATATGACAGGTACCGCTGTAACCGGAACAATAGTTGATACTATGACAGTGGTAATGATAGATACTGCACATACCATAGATACCGGGCACATTTATCGCAATTACAATCAGTTCGATTCTTGCGGGGCACTGCACTGGGTGAGCAGCCAGTACCCGGCCTGGACAACTACCGGCCTCACCAACATCTCTTTTATCCCGACAGATACGTCATTTGATGCTTCTAACACAGCTGTCTTTGTAGTCTTTGCCGATTTTAATGCTGCAGTAGGGGTAGGCGACTATAATAGCCAGACACATACTTTTTCACTGACCCCGGGTTATACCATACCGATGGAGACCCGTATAGATGTTGTAACGATAGGCTACAAGGGTGGACTATTGTACTACTCTGTTCAAAAGGATATTACGCTAACTGAGGCAATGACCTTTACGCCGGTTATGGAGCCTCATACGGTTGGCGAAGTGCTTAATCTCTTAGCCTTGCTCTGATTTTTTGTTTGTTTAGGTGCTTATAGAGGTTGTGTATGCGGCACACATTATACGCAGATAACCACCTCCCCCTAAATTTCGGCTGAAGAAGCCGAAATTTAGGGTACTCCTCCTTCAAAAGGAGGAGAGTGTAAAATGCAGCTCATGCAGTGAAAAATAATCCGGATTTTTCAGGCTGTATCGTACAATTACTTGGCCATTTTGGCCAGGAATGTTGCGTAGGCGCTGTTCCAGCCGTGCCACTGCTGGTCTGTGCCAAGGGAGAAGTTGTGGAAGACAGTGTTGAGGGTACTACCGCATTGTTGCAGGTCGGCAACTATTTTGTTGAGGGCAGTAAAAGCATCTGTTACCGACATGGCCATATCGAAGTGGGCGGTAGTATCCATAAAGCAGAACGGATGGGTGCGGATTGGTGTAACTGATTCTTTAAGCAGATCGTACCAAAGAAATGAGCTGCCTGTACCCGCCCTGAAACCAATATGGGAGCCATAGCCCATGCTGTAGTCCTGCGTTATCTCATTGTCCATGAGCAGATGATAGGTGGTGGGTATCATCAGCCTGATGTAGTGCTGGCGGGAGATATGGATGGGGTGCGCTATGATTTTTTTTAACGTGTTCTGCTCCTTGGCCATCACATCGTAATGGGTAGCAAAGTAAGAGGGGTGTATACCTACCTCGCCTTCTTTAGCTAATTGTTTTATTACCCGCACCATGGCAGGGTGCTTTGGGTGAATGTTCTTATCGAAAGGTGTGGTGCGTAGTGCCGAAAGGACGAAGTAGATAGGCTTGTAGCCGTGCTCTTCATGCAGATGTCGCAACCAGGTAAATGAATCGTATGGGTCTACCGCCTTCTTCT
>CANBQQ010000484.1 GCA_947371715.1 Flavipsychrobacter stenotrophus | reverse complement strand
GCCTTCTGGAACACCATCCAGTAGTTCTTTTCCTTGTTGTTTACTTTATCCAGGTACTTCAGTGCTTCTTCAAAATTATTGGTCTTGATGAGCAGGCTGGAAAGCAGTGTATTTGCTTCATCTTTATACTGGCTCGATGGGAAGGTCTTTAGCAATGTATAGAGTTGGCGCAGTGCCTCATCATTATATCCCGCTTCATAGCTGATGCGGGCATACAGTATCATAGATGCCTCTTGCTGGCCGGGATTGTAGGGCATGTCGGCACATATGCCAAATGCATTACGCGCACTCTGCCTGTCGCCGGTCTTCATATAGCAATCGCCGAGCAGATACATAGACGACTGGCCCATTGAATCATTGGCATTGCTCAGTAGCTTGAATTTATCTTCAGCATTCTGCCACTCATTCAGTCTGTAGTAGCAGTAAGCAATTTTGTAGAGGTCTTCTTTCTTTATCTGGTTGGTATGCTCATAGTAATATTCAAAGTAAGGCTTGGCATCGCTGTATTGCTGATCTTCAAACATGCACTGCGCTATCAAAAGGTGCACTTCGTTATCATAATAGCTCTTGTCGCGCGCCTTAATAATTGCTTTTCCTTCTTCTATCGCCTTGGCCTTATTGCCCATGAAGTAATAGATCTCGGCAATGTAATACGGTACTATCGACTTGTACTCTTTGTCGTCTCTTACCTTTTCAAAGCTCTGTAACGCTTCAGCATATTTGTTGTTATTGTACGCAAGCAGGCCATAGTAATAGTTGCCTGCCATGTAGTATTTACCATCCTTTATTTCCTTAATAGCCGCAAATAAAAGGGTAGATTTATCAAACTGTTTATTGTTGAAATAGCAGTAAGCCAGTTCAAACTTAAGGTCTGCGATCTCGCTGTTGGTCAGGTTGTCCAACCCGGCATTTTCATAATAATATATAGCCTGTGTGAGCTGATTATGCAGGAAAAAGTACTGCGCCAGGGCAAACATGGTACGCTGCTTATAGGCTACGTTCTGTGTAGTGGCAATTAGTCTGTCTGCATTATACAGGCAGTCGGGCGTATTTGTTTTCAGGTTGCTGATAACAATGATAAAATTAGCCCTGTCAGCGTCGGCTGTTTTTTCAGTCGATACTTTCTCGTCCCGGTTCGCCAGGTAGGCAGCTGCACTTTGTTTAGACAGGGTGTAATGTCCTTGCTTATACTGCTCTTCAGCCAGCAATAATGCCCTGTTATTGGGTTGATCCGGTGATAATACCTGGCCATGGGCCGTAATGCTGAATGCCGGGCCTAGCAAGGCAAATAACAAATAGAAATATGGCCGGTTTCGCTTACGTATTATCATTCAGTTCTCATTGGTTATTAGAAATTCCAGGTAACATTGGCACTAGGGAACAGTGGCAACTGGTATGTTCTGCCGTTGGTAATACGGTTTACATAGAAGATGTTGCTTCTGTCGTAAGCGTTGGTCACCGCAATTGTTGCGTCAATGCCGTTCTTATTCTTAAATATGAAATGCTTCTTTACAGATATGTCTAAGCGGTGGTACCATGACAGGCGGCCGCCGTTGATCTCATTAGCATACAGTACGCCCAGGCCGCCATTCTGGCTCAATGGATTGCTTGCCAGTCCACCACCTGCAAAGTTCACCTGCTCATAAAAGCCTTGTGTCTGTGTGAAAGGGAATGGTGAGTGGATGTTGAAACGAGCAGAAAGTTCCCAGTCCTTTTTCTTACCTGCAGTATAAGATACCAATCCATTGGCATTCATACGGGTATCGAATGGAGTAGGGTATGTTTGCTTCTCGCCATCAGGGCCAATGCTGGTGTAAGTTACCTTCTGGTAACCAACAGCACCCCAAATGTAGAACCTCTGGTAGCTGTATTTTGCCGACAGGTCAACACCATAAGCACGGCCATTAGCTGCTACGAAATTCGGATCGCTTGCTTTCTGCTTGTCCCTGTTCATCTCATCTATCTGGCCAAACACTTTTACCCATGGCTCAAAATTCAATTCTACACGGTCTATATCTACTTCTATTCCACTTACAGCATGAAAGGCTGTCTGCAGATTTGATTTTACAGCTTCTCCATCGGCATTCTTTATCTGCTCGTCAGGGCTTAACAGGAAGCCGGTAAACAGATTCACAATGTCGCGGTCGGTCTTGGTACTGATGATGTTCTGCGCATAAAGGCCTGTTGCGCCTTTCAAACGAACATTGTCGGAGATATTGTACTTAACACCTAATCTTGGCTGAGGAGATAGTTTATTCAACTCAGAATAGTATTGTACGCGAAAGCTTGGTTCAAAGATGAATTTACCCTTGAATATCTGCCTGTACATAAAGTAGATTGATGCGTTGGTGCTTTGGCGATCGAGCGTAGTGCTGATGCCGGCTGCGCTGTAGTAGTTGAGTGATGTATGCACACCGCTTACCTCAACACCATACTTTATCTGGCTGTAATTTGGCAGGAAGTAGGTAAAATTGATAGCAGACTCAAAGCCGCTTATCTGGCTGGTGCTCGGTATTGTATCTGTTGGTACATCCACCTGTCCAAGGCTGATGTTGTAGTTAGAGAACGCAAATTTACCATCTATCAAAGCTGCGGTATTGCCCGGAGATACTATGAAAGTTGTACCCGCACCCAATGCGTTCCAGTGGTAGTCACCATCACTTTTATGGGTAACATCGTTCAACAAGCTTGCTTTATCATCAAAGTTGAATGCGAACAGGTTAAGCTTGCTGCCGTTGTCACCATTGAAAGTAACCTTACCATAGAGGTCGGTAAAGCTGTAAGGGAGACCGTTCTTGAAGACGTCGCCGAGGCCAGCGTATAATGCTTTAGATGTCTTATCCAGGTAGCTACTTTTTGCAGTAACAAGGAAAGTAATGCCCGATCCGTTGTCTTCTTTCTTTGACTTTAACAGTGGTCCTTCCAGCATTACGCGAGCCATGATTGGTGATACAGATACAACGCCGGCAAGGTTATTTTTATTGCCATCCTTGTAGTGTACATCAACTATTGCAGAGGTACGATTACCATATTGTGCGTTGAAGCCTGCTGTATAAACATC
>CANBQQ010000483.1 GCA_947371715.1 Flavipsychrobacter stenotrophus | reverse complement strand
ACAATCTTAATGTTGATGAAGGGCTGGTGCAATCTCAGGCGCTCTGTCTTACGCAAGACAGAACCGGTAATCTCTGGATAGGTACAATGGGAGGATTATCCCGCTACGATGGCAAGACCTTCACCAACTATAACATGCACAATGGCCTGCTTAGCAGCACGGTCAACGCATTGGCTACTGACAAGACGGGTAACATATGGATAGGCACACAGAAAGGCCTGTCTAAATTCAATGGCAAAACGTTCGAACATTTCTCCATCCCTAAGCAAACGGAGCATACGTTTACCGCATCTGTAAGCAATAGTCAGCAGATAAACGTAGTCAATGATACCGTGTGGTGGCGTGCCGCTGGCGATGTGTATTATATCAATGGCGGCAAGATCAAATATTTCAACACACCCGGTGGCGATAAGCAGATCACATCCATGCTGGCAGAGTCGGGTAGCCTGTGGGTAGCTAAGAGCGATACGCTGTATCATTTTGCCAACAACAAATGGGAAACGTATACATTTTTGTTGCCGCCCGATCAGAAGTCGCCGTCCATCAACCGTATTTATAAAGACCGCAATGATGCTATCTGGTTGGGTACCGGTATGGGGTTATACTCTGTAGCGGAAAAGCATATCACTCCTTACATGCTTAATGGGCAGCCGTTTAATTATGTGTCGGTAAAGGCCATTACACAAGATAAGTCAGGGGCGTTATGGCTGGGTACGGGTGTTGGGGTTATGAAGCTGTCGGGCAATATGCTGCAGGTATATAACAAGAAAAACGGCCTCAGCGATAACGGGTTCTTCGATGTGCTTACAGATGCCGAAGGCAATATCTGGATGGCTTCCGACGGGCAGGGCGTATTCCGTTTCTCGGGTACCTTGTTTACCTCGCTCGATGAGACCATGGGCCTGCCTAGTGCGCAGATCATGGCCATTGCCACCAATAAACGCGACTCTCTGTTTTTAGGCACTTATGAGGCGGGACTATTCATTTTTAATGGCGGTAAAGTAAGTCCACGCTCCCTGCCGGGTGAAGGTATTACGGCCATCACGTCCCTGTGCTATGCTCACGACCAGAAGTTGTGGATAGGTACCCGCGACAGGGGCTTGTTCGAATATGATCACGAAACCTTCAGACAGTATAGTGCACCACAACATCACTTTCCATCTTCCACAGTTTCCCGGGTGTATGAAGATGCGGAAAACAGGTTGTGGATCGGTTTCGGTAATGGTATGCTCATTTATGAGCATGACAGTTTCAGAAATGTGAATGTGAAAAATAATCTGCATGTTATTTCCTTCCTTTCCATTGGTGCCGATAGTGTATTGATAGCTACTGAAAAGGATGGTTTGTTCCTTCATAACCAGGATATCGTATCGCCATTCCTTACTGGTACAATTGCTGATAGTTCTAATATCAACTGCATGATTTTGCGTGGCTCTGACCTGTGGATGGGTAGCGCAGATAATGGAGCAATAAGGTATAACCTGTCCACCCGCAAGGCGCTTGTGGTCAACAAGTCTAATGGGCTGCGGTCAGATTTCGTATATAATATCATAGACGATAGCGATGGCAATATTTGGGTGGGCACGGGCTTTGGTATACATAAGATAATGATGAATGCCACCGGGGTAGCGCAGGTTACTTTCTTCGGCAAGGCACAGGGTGTTACCGGCATGGAGAGTAATATCAATGCCGTGTTGAAGTTGAAGGACGGCAGTATATGGTTTGGTACTACCAATGGTGCGGTGCACTATCAGCCGCATTCATCGGTCATCTCTTCTGCACCGGCAAGTATTGTAATGCAGTCGGTAAAGCTGGCGGGTGAAGCTAGCATAGATCCTAGCTATTACGATAGCCTTGACCAGTGGTATGGCGTACCGGTCAATCTGCACTTGCCATACAAAAAGAACAACATCACCTTCACCTTCCAGGCCATTACACTTAGCGGTGCCGAGCAGGTGCTGTATCGTTATCGTATGGAGGGCATAGATGCGCCATGGTCTGAATGGTCGGCTACCAACACGGTTACCTATTCTGCATTACCTCCCGGCAAGTACGTTTTTTATGTGCAGTCAGTTGGTGCAGATGGAGAGACACATCCGCAATTGGCCTATGCATTTGAGATCATTACGCCGTATCACAAAACATGGTGGTTCAGAATGGGGATATTGGTGGCTTGTATTCTCATAGGTATATTGCTACAGTCTATCTATAACAAGCGCAATCAGCGCCGCCAGAAACTATTGGCAAAACTCAGGGCAGAAGAACAATCCAAGATACGTCTGCGTACCGCTGAAGATTTTCATGACGAGATAGGTAATAAGCTCACCCGCATTAATGTACTCACCAACGTACTGAAAAGTAAGGTAGAGCCAACCCCCGATGTTACCCGTATACTCGGACAGATAGAAGAAAATACATCTTTGCTCTATGGTGGCACCCGCGATATTCTATGGTCACTAAAACCATCTAACGACAATCTCTATGAGATACTGGTGCGCATTCACGACTTTGGCGGAGAATTGTTTCAGGATACCGATGTCAATTTCTCAGTGACCGGCATAGAAGAAAAGTGGCGTAATTATCGCCTGCCTATGGACATGAGCCGCAATCTGATCATGATCTTCAAGGAAGCCCTCAACAATGCCCTTAAATACTCCAGGGCCCGCAACATCACCCTCGATGTGAGCATGAAAAAACGCGATGTGCTGCAGATGATCCTCAAAGACGACGGTCTCGGCTTCGACCCAAAAGCAGTTAAGAAAGGCAACGGCATCAACAATATGCAGATCCGCGCCGGCCGCCTCAATGGCCGCCTCTACTTCGATTCCTTCTACGGCAAAGGCACCATCATCAGCCTTACGTTCAGGATACCAAGGAATAAGTAGGGTGGTTCAATTTGGCGAAAATACTCGTTATGCCGGGGCATTTTGAGCACTTTGCGCAACAATCTATGGTAATAGATAACGACATCACATGGATGATACCAAATGAGAAATAGTTTTTATGACCGAGATCATATAACTACGGGCACTATGGCTCACACCAAACCCCTCCTATACACACTCTCAAA
>CANBQQ010000482.1 GCA_947371715.1 Flavipsychrobacter stenotrophus | reverse complement strand
ACCGACCAGTCTCAGCTATGCTCTTTCAGTAGCCGGGATTCATGGTAGGAGGAGTGTCTTGGGGTATATTTAATGAATTCATTACTACCATATCTTTGTTGTGTTGCCGGTAGGTTTGTTATTTTGTTGCTACTTAAAGGCTGCATGTTTAATTGTTGCCAACCGCAGTAGGGAGCTTTATAGTTATTGCTGTGCCTTTATTCAGTTCGCTGGTTATTGTTATAGACCCATTGTTATAATCAAGATACTCTTTACATAGCAACAAGCCCAGCCCGAAGCCCTTTTCGCCTGACGTGCCATAGTTACTGAAATGGGTGTTAGAAAAGAGTTTTGCTAACTGTTGCTGACTCATCCCTACGCCCGTGTCTGTAATTGTGATCTCCGTATTACTGCAATGAACTTTGCTGCAGACAGTAATGGTACCCCCCGTGCCAGTAAATTTTACAGCATTAAGTAGCAGGTTCCGTAAAATAATGTCTACCTGGTCCTGGTTAGCAAACAATTCAAGAGGTCCTGTTATGGTGTTGATAAGTTGTATGTCTTTTTCCCTTGCAATGATCTTTAGTAACTCCAGGTTAAGTTTGAGGATCGATGCTGCATCAATATTTGTTACTCTGTTAGTGCAATTGTCGTCAAAAGAGCGTGATGCCCACCTCAGCAGGTTGTTCATCAACTCGTTTACCGAAATGAGCTGCGTTTTTAATTCCGCAACATGCGATTCCAGTTCGCGCTGAGCATCCTTACCTTCGAAAACCGAAATGAGCCCGGAAATGGAAGATAAAGGACTTCTGAGATCGTGTGCCAATACTGCAAGAATCTTATCTTTATGAATGCATTTCTGCTCCAATAGTGTTATCCTCGCTTCGGCGTTGTCTAATTTTTGTTGAATAGGATCAGATTTTTTAAAATTCGCTATTAATGAGTTTTTATCCTCTTTTGATTTGTGTAATGAATTGTTATTCATGTTGTTAGAAAAAGAAGTAATGGAAGTTGTGAACTACACTGCAATCTTACACACTTAGTTGGCCACGATGTGTAGAAAAATTTCGACTGTGCATTATTTTAAAAATGGCACCTTTGTAACCGGAATAGAGGTGGGAAATTGAAATAGATTTTTAATAATAAATACTTTATACATAAATTATTATTTATATAAATAGCCATGCAACCCTACATCATTATTGCAGATGATCATAGTATGATAAGGAAGGGAATGAAGCTATTATTAAGATCTCAGCTGCATTGTAAAAATGTGACGGAGGTGAATAGTTGCAATGGCCTGATGAATGAATTGAAGCATGGGCCATGTTCTCATCTTATCCTGGATATGATATTTTCTGACGGAACAGCATTAGAGATAGTGCCAACGATAAGGAAGTTATACCCAGATCTTAGAATCATGATATTTTCTATGCAGCTGAGTGAGGTGTATGCCGACGCTTTTAAACAATATAATATTCATTATTACCTCAATAAGTCGCAGGAAGAAGATAAGTCTTTACAATACATACAGAAGTTTTTGAACGATGAACCTGTGCCGGTTGAGGATATTGATGAACTTGTTCAGAAGAATCCATTTACTGTATTGGCGCCCAGAGAGCTAGAGATATTACACTACCTACTCAACGGGCATCATACCAATGATATAGCCAATACACTTAATCTCAGTACCAGTACTATATCAACTGTTAAGAAACGAATTTTTGATAAAACAGAAACAGAATCTATTACACAATTGCTTGAACTGGCGTTATTATATAACATCAGTTTTTAGAGCTTGCTATAACTTTACAATACTAATCCGGTCCTATAAATGTTTTTTGCTGCAGAAAGAGATACAACTTTAGAATGGGTAATACTTGGCGTACTGTCGCTGATCATTATTGTAGCCGGCTATTTTATTGTGCGGTTTGTAGTAAAGCAGGTGGTAGTAAAGCAAAAGATATTCAGGCTTTTGTTGGAGCGTAAAGCCCGCGAGATACACATAAAGAATGAGGCACTTGAGAAAAGTAATATGATACAGACCCGCCTCATTTCCATCATCAGTCATGATATTATCAGTCCGCTGCGCTTTATCCATATCAGTAGTAAAAACCTGATAGATGGTAAGAACGAAGATTCAAGGGAGATGCAGGAAGAGATGTTGGCGGAGATATCTCATACATCAAAAGAGTTGGAGTTATTGTCGACCAACATCATGAACTGGATCAAATACCAGAACGAGAACCGCAGAATGATCAAGGAACAGTTTGATCTGCATCAGATGGCCAACCAGATATTCGGCATATTTCAGGGGTTGGCCAGGCAGAAGAATATCACTTTTAAAAACGAGGTGAATACCGGTTCGATCCTCTACCAGTACATGGAGCCAGTGAAAATTGTTCTTTATAATCTCATACTTAATGCATTGAATTTCACAGAAGAAGGATGCATTACTATAAGTGGAGGTAAAAGTAAGAAAGGTATCCTTATCAAGGTTAAAGATGAGGGCAAGGGTATGACAAAGGATCAGATAGACAATGTAATGTCAGAACATTTTATTGTCTCCTCTGCCAATGTAGACAAGCGTAAAGGGCACGGACTGGGCTATCTCATCATTAAGGATATGCTGAAATTTGTAGATGCCAAGTTTGTGATCAAGAGCAAGCCGGGGCAAGGTACCAGCGTAACTATTTTCTTGCCGTCGTAGCGTTACTTTAATTGCACCCCATTCCTGCAATTAAGGTAGGTGGTATCGGTCGCCATTTCGGCTGTATGGGCTAGAGCATCATTTATGTCCGGGTACTTCTTTTCCATTTTCTCTAGTATACAATCGCAATACGTCTTTGCGCCTTCGGGCGTTGCGGCCCAATGCGCTGCATTTTCATTGCAGGCTTGTTTCCATGCGTCTTTGTCTTCTTCGCTCCATTTATTACATGAACAGATAGTAAACAGTATTGTGATTGCAAGTAGGATGCGCATAGACGGACATTTTAATGAAGATAATAAATGTGGCGGATATTTTATAATACAGAATAAAATGACCGGATATTGGAGTAAATTGATAATTGCTAAACGATAAATGCCTGGAAGTCACTGTGTTAAAATGTATAAACATACT
>CANBQQ010000481.1 GCA_947371715.1 Flavipsychrobacter stenotrophus | reverse complement strand
ATAAAGGCTACAACTGTGCTGTTAACGTTTAGAGAACTGGAAGCTACGACGTGCTTTCGCCTTACCAAATTTCTTACGTTCAACTGAGCGGCTATCACGAGTTAACAAGCTTAGTTTCTTCAGCAACGGACGATACTCAGGATTAACTTCACACAATACGCGGGAGATTCCCATCTTTATTGCTTCAGCCTGTCCTTTAGGACCACCGCCTTGTACATTTACCAATATATCAAATGCTTCCATTGCACCTTCGATAGTCTTCAAAGGAAGTTCTACCTGGTTCTGCAGATACATGATCGGGAAGTAATTCTTGTAATCTTTGTTATTTACCGTGATAGTACCGGTACCCTTGCTCAGGTAAACACGAGCAACAGCTTCCTTACGACGGCCAACGGCATTTTTCTGTTTTTCCATTTTAGGAATGGTTTTATATTTTCTTCTGAATTTAAAAATTTGTTTCTATCGTTCCTTTAGGAAATTATTTCATTTCCTGTGGGTTCTGCGCCTTATGCGGATGATCTGCACCATCGTAAACGAACAATTTCTTGTACATCGCACGTCCCAGACGATTTTTAGGCAACATACCTTTTACAGCACGCTCTATCATCAGGTTAGGACGACGGCTGATCATTTCCTTTGCAGTTTCGATCTTCTGGCCACCCGGGTACATAGAATACGTTTGGTATTCCTTATCTTCCAGTTTGTTACCGGTAAGCTTTACCTTCGCTGAGTTGATCACGATCACATAATCTCCACAATCAAAGTGAGGAGTATAATATGTCTTGTTCTTTCCACGAAGTGTTGAAGCTATCTTTGATGTCATACGTCCAAGAGTCTGGTTCGTAGCATCAACAACATGCCAATCACGTTTTACGATCTTCTCGTTTGCGGACTGTGTTTTAAAACTTAAGTGTCTCATTGTTCTTATTATGTATTTTACTTAATGCTGAATTTGTTCTTCCTTCCACCACAGGCACGGAATAACCTGTGTTTTCGGGACGGCAAAGGTAAATTTACCCAACCATTACACCAAACATTTCATTAAGTATTTTTACGACACCTCCATAACTAATTGATTATCAATAATTTTTTTAGCAAAAAAGTTTCAACACTTTGCAAAAAGTAGTCTGAATCACAGATATTTTTAATGATTACACAGATTAGTTTTCTATTTAGTTTAAAGGTCGCTCACAGCCAAAGCCTCAAAATCATACGAATAAACTGCGTAAGGAAAACGACTCAGAACAGCGCGTAACCAAAAAGCTTCACTCAATATGTCTGTTTGCGCGCCTGATTTGATTTTTCGCTACACCGAAAAAAAGCATATTTTTAAGCACTTTAATACAAGCTAATGTTGTGCTATGTTGAGTTTTAATCATCGCGGCCTTTTAGTACCGGGCAATTGTATCACTTCAAATCTGGACGAGGTAAAGGCAACTTTTCTGGAATCAGAAAGACGAATTGAACTTTTCGAAAAATATCTGCACTATTCTGCCAGTTTAAAAGATGTTTTAGGCCAGGAATACACCCAGTGGATAAATGGGTCATTCTGCACAACCAAACCTAAACCGGGAGATATAGATCTCGTATCATTTCTGCCATCTGCCATAATTGAGAGCAACGAAGATAATTTCCATGCATTTAGGTATCCCGAGTCAGAGATCAGATATGGAGTGGATGCATATATAGTGAAAGTATATGGAGAAGAGCACAAAAATCACAACCACTTCGTAGGCGACCGGGCCTATTGGATGGCCCAATTTAGCAGAACAAAACTTAACAGGGCGGGTAATAGATTCTCAAAAGGATTTGTGGAAATAGTTTTTTAAATTTGTATAAATGAAGCCAAGCCAGTTTTATAAAATGTTAGATCTGCTGGAAGACATAAAAGGTGTAGAGAAAATGATAAATCTGCACCTTAATGATGGCTCTGACTTTATGTTGCAGCAATATAAAGCCAAAAAGGAAACGCTTACCAGTGATCTTATAGATCAACTGGCATCTCCACCGCTCAGATCAGAAAGAAGTATTCATACTATTAAAATGATCATTGAGCGATTTTATGGATCTGAAATGGTTACTAATGATAACACAGCATTGAATGATGACTTTTCAAAGCTGGAACATGCACTCGCATCATAGTTCCTGTTTATTTTTCTGACCTCACGCAAAGGTGGGAAAGGCAATATCGACTTCGTTAAATGACCAACATTTAATCTGAATTACCTTGAGAAACACACTCCTCTTTTCTTTGCGATTAGCATAATTGATTAAATCTGTGCTCCGTTTTGTCTTATCAGGTAATTTGCTGAGATTTACAGTGTAATATCACTATCGCTTAATTAAAAATATATACCAGATGAAATACTTTTTGATACCGGCGGCACTATTGGCCACCTTCCTGCTCAGCAATACTGCCACTGCACAAACTAAGGGAAAAGGCAAGCCAACTGCTGCCGCTCCCGCACCGGCCCAGGCAGCACCAGCAGCTGAAGCACCTTCCGGCACCATAAACATGAAAGACATAGAAGGTAAATGGAAGGTAGACCATATAGATATTGACAGCAAGCCGGCAGATGGCGAAGCATCAAAGTCTACCGAGGCGGGAGCTGACGATGATTTCTATGATTTTGCCAAGGGAACGCTTACCAGTTACATGACGGGCACTTCATTAGCTGTACCGTACAGCCTGTCAGGCCATAGTGTTGTATTCAAGCAAGATGGCATTAGCGACACCCTGCACGTAACCAGCCTGTCTAAAACCAAGGCAACCATCATAAAGAAAGATATTGGCGATGATGGCACTACCATTACTACGATATCATTGAAGAAATAAGATCTTAATAAAGGATAGAAAAGTAAATGGCCCCGGTATTGCCGTGGCCATTATTATTAATGGTTCTTTATCAGGGTCTGTTCCATATTTCCCAACCGGCCATCGCCTGCAGGTGCAGCATATCCAGTCCGTTCTTTATAACTGCCCCTTGTGCTTTGGCCAGCGCCAGAAACCGCGTTTCAGCAGGATTGTAAACAAGATCATAAACCAGGTGTTCACTACCCAAGGCCTCATATGGCAGAGCCGGGCAACCCGTAAGATCTTT
>CANBQQ010000480.1 GCA_947371715.1 Flavipsychrobacter stenotrophus | reverse complement strand
TTTTCAGAGATCAGTTTCTGTCCGCAAACATCGCAGCTGTCTTTTAAAGCGACAGTTTTGCCTAAGGGAAATACACTCTTGTTTTGAAATACAAACCCCTTCCTGCAGTTGGGGCATTTCATTCCGAAAAATGCAGGTAATAACGGCCTCTTTGCTGTCTTATCCATTGTAGTGCAAATTTAAACATTGTCAATAACATATAGCCAATTGAATTTACTTCTGATGGCATAGTTTTCCTGATATGGAGTGAGTAGTGGAGATTGTCTCTACGCTAAACCGAAAAACATGTCAGAAAATATTGGTAATAACGAAGCGGAACAATTCAGTAACTATCGGAAAACGATAGATGGTACTGATGAGAAGGGTAACACTGACGGGAGCTCATCTGATGTGCCGGAAGACATCACATCAGATGATGATGAAGATATTGTTGATACTGATGAACTTGATACTGAGACAGAAGATGGGATTGAGGAAGAGGAATTTAAAGAAGAAGTCAATCATAATTTTCCTCTTTCAGGCGGTGGTACGCCTTTGGATGTATAGTATAGCTATAAAACAAAATGCCGGCCATTCGGTCGGCATTTTGTTGCTTAAATGACATTGAAAAGTAAATGCTCTACACGTAATAATAAACCATTTGGGGCACTGCGGACCATGTTGCTATACAACTGCTTTCTAAATGCAATATCAACCCTTGTCTGGCTCTTAAATATGAACTGTAGAGATGGTGCTATATCTACGTACTGCTTGCCGTTCTGTAGTTGTGTTTGTCCCATCAGTTCCACCATCAGATTCATGTTCACTTGGTTGTAGCCTTTATACTTTTTAGGGAGTAATAACCTACCTGCAGAAAAGCTGTAATTAATAGCCTTGTCTGCCATGTTTTTTGGAAGATCATTGCCCTTATAATTGTTGTATGCCTGCTCAAAATATACGGTGCCGGATAGCGCAAGCTTATGTAACAATTGGGTGCCGATCATGCCTAACTGGTAGCCTGTATTATGGCCGTTAGTTACTATCTCTTCCTGGTGAATGTCCCCGTTATTGGTACTGGCTCTGGCAAATGCAGCCATCCTGAAATGCCGGTAAACATCGTCACGACTGTAAAAGCGATATTTTGCATATACCCCTATGCCCTCAGCTGATAATCCCTTTTCGCGATTACTGAAAAAGCCTTCAGCATGTAACATTAATCTGTTATTCACGCCAACCATAACTTCGGGAATAAGGTGGTAGTTAACGTGTGCGGTTGCAGATTCATCCATCATCCAGTTGCTAAGCCTTAAGCCCATTGATTTTGCTGGCATATTGCTTGCAGGTTCAGAGAATACGAACAGTTCCTGGGCGCTGATATTACCTGCAATGCAACTAAATGCGAGCAATGCAATTAGCCTATATCGTAACATGATACACTCTGTTTGCGGCCGACTTTCCTCCCGGGCAGCAGTTGCCCATCATGCCAGTTTCAAAACATTCCATTTTCGTGAACTTTCTGTATTTCTTGCGCGCAGTTACCGATAGATAATTCTTGTCTACTATAGTAAAGGTTTTATCTCCCGTAAGCACCTGCTTAGGTACATTTAGAAAATGCAGCGTACTGCCAGCTAGTTTTACGTGGGCGTCATTGTATACTTCCATGTTGTCGAACGAAGCGGTTACTTGCATTGATGCAACGGAAAAGCCTGCATCCTGCACTGCCTTTTTAACATCGTCAAGTACTATTTGTTCACCTTCTTTGAAGACAATCGCGTAGCTCGATTTTTCAACATCTGCGTCTACTGTCTTTATAAACGGGACTTTTTGTAGTGCCTTAAATATTGCTTTGCTGCACATACTGCACGTAAGTCCGCTGGCGGTAAGTGTCGCCGATTTTATCTGGGCAATAGCCGGCATGCACCATAGCATAGCTATGATAATAATTATCTTTTTCATTATTGTTATGGTTGAAGAAGTAGGAAAATAGGTGGTGAGTTTTACCTCACCACCATTTGTCAATTATTTCGCCTTTCTCTTGTTGTCGTACTGGCAGCAAGAGTGCAAAGAATTATATGCCTTTTCATCACCTACATACTTCTCAGTATCATAGCCACTCGCTGCTACTTTTTTCTGTATAGCGTCATTCGATGTTTTCTGGTCATCGTAGGTAACAGTCAATACTTTTGTATCCTCGTCCCACTTTGCCTTTTCAGCACCAGCGCCTTTTGCAGCTTTCTCTATTGTTTTTTCACAGTTGCTGCAGTTGCCCGATACTTTAATTGTTTCAGTTTTAGAAGCAGCATAAGATGCAGTAATACCTGCGAACATAAGCAAAGCCGTAGCTATTGATTTGATATTTTTCATTTTGAAGTTTTTTTAGTTTGAAATTGAAATAGTTTAGCCTCGGGTATAATACCCTTAATGAAGCTATTATTTTAAGTGCTTTGAAATCTTAAGGCTATGCAACGCAAGCCTTATACACAGCAGAATGCTGCGATGTAGAGGGAGAAAATGTATCAAATACGAATGTTCCTGACTTGCAGGTAGAGTGGGCAACCCAAATAGAGATCGGGTGGTGCATGCGGTCTTACTGATATGTAGCCAAGACTCTTGTAAAAAGTTGGATTGAAGCTTTGGTAAACTAAAGCGGGAGGACTAATTGACTCTATGTGCGCAAGGTCAAAACTAGCCTTTACCTGGTGGTGGTCAGCCGTTTTAAAAGTCTTATGTTCATCTTTGCAGCAGCCATTGGTTTTGCTTTTATGCATACCACACTTACGGCACTTGTCATCTTCCTTGTGAACGAAGTTAGCACCCATATTCTTCCCCATGCAATAATGTATCTCTACAGTTGCACCCATGGCGCTGGCCATGTACAGGATGGATAATATGGTTACTAAAAAACGTCTCATTATTATGGCAAAGATAAAAGATGTATTGACAAAAAAATGTTAAGCGGTAATGATAGTGGTCACATCCGTAATATTTCTACAATTTACTCCACTTAAGTCTTAGGCTGTTACTTACTACAGATACTGAGCTTAATGCCATTGCTGCACCGGCTATCATAGGGTTGAGTAAGAATCCGTTGATAGGATATAAAGCACCTGCGGCCAGTGGTATAG
>CANBQQ010000479.1 GCA_947371715.1 Flavipsychrobacter stenotrophus | reverse complement strand
AGATCGTCTTTGAAGAGTACTTCTTTCTTCAAAAGTTCTTCAGAGATAACTGTCACGTATTCCATCTTTTCAGTAAGCAATGCCTTTACTTTATCGTATGCCTTCTGCACCAGTATACGTACTTCTTCATCTATCATCTTACCTGTTTCTTCAGAGTAAGGTTTAGAGAAGCTGCCTTCGCTCTGTGGATCGTAGAATGATACATTACCTACTTTCTCACTCATGCCATACATTGATACCATAGCATATGCGGCGCGGGTTACATGCTGTAGATCGCTCAACGCGCCTGTTGATATTTTACCAAATACCAACTCTTCAACTGCACGGCCACCAAGAGACATACACATATCATCCATCAGGTGATCGGTAGTGCGAATGTACATTTCCTTAGGGAGGTATTGTGCATAACCTAATGCGGCAACACCACGCGGAACGATTGTTACCTTAACCAGTGGATGTGCGTGTTCCAGGAACCAACCTGATACTGCGTGACCAGCTTCGTGATAGGCAATGATGCGTTTCTCTTCAGGAAGGATGATCTTGTTCTTCTTTTCCAAACCTCCTATCACACGGTCGATAGCATCGTTAAAGTCGCTCATATCCACTTCGCTCTTACCTTTACGGGCAGCTATCAAAGCAGCTTCATTACAAATGTTGGCGATATCTGCACCTGCAAAACCAGGGGTCTGAACTGCCAGCTTACGGATATTCAGATCCTTGCTGCGCTTGATCGGTTTCAGGTGAACATCAAATATTTTTTCACGGCCTTTAACATCGGGAATATCTATTGATATCTGCCTGTCGAAACGACCCGGGCGAAGCAATGCTGTATCCAATACATCGGGACGGTTAGTTGCCGCCAGAACGATAATGCCGCTGTCACCGCTGAAACCATCCATTTCAACCAGTAACTGGTTCAAGGTGTTTTCACGCTCATCGTTGCTCATTACTGCATTCTTACCTCTTGCACGACCTATAGCATCAATCTCATCTATAAATACGATACAAGGAGATTTTTCACGAGCCTGTTTAAACAAGTCGCGTACACGGCTGGCACCCACACCTACAAAAAGCTCAACGAAATCTGAACCTGACATAGAGAAGAATGGAACCTGAGCCTCACCTGCCATTGCCTTTGCAAGTAAGGTCTTACCTGTTCCCGGAGGGCCTACAAGTAGTGCTCCCTTTGGTATCTTGCCACCGAGCGCTGTGTACTTTTTAGGGTTCTTAAGGAAATCGACGATCTCCATTACTTCTACCTTAGCTTCATCAAGGCCGGCTACATCATTAAATGTAATGTTGACACGTGTACCTTTTTCAAACAACTGAGCTTTTGATTTGCCAATGTTGAAGATACCGCCTGCACCACCTGCACCACCACCTTGTCCCATCTTGCGGAACAACAGGAACCATAATGCTACTACAAAGATGATAGGCAGTACGAACTGGAATATCTTAGAATAGTCTTGTTGTGTTTCGTAAATAATATTTACATGATTAGGGCGCGCTTTCTCTGCTTCCGCCATATCCAGACCGAACTGCTCAACACTACCAATTTTGAATTCGAAGGCAGGAGTTTTCTCGGTGCTTACACCCGGCGAAACTGTTTTGCCCTGACTGGTAACGGGAGGGAGAGGTACACCTTTTTTCAGGTACACTTCTACATGGTCGTTATTGATCAGCTTGAGTTTAGCTACCTGGTCTTTATCGTTGTATGCTTTGAAGTCCTGGAAGCCGTATTCGTTGCTTAAAGTGTTGAGGCTCCCACCAAAGAACTGCACGCCGATGATCACCATGATGATGATACCGTAGATCCAATATATATTGAACTTAGGGCCTTTCTTTTGGTTAGGGTCGTTATTACCGGGCTTCATACCCGGTATTTGTTTATTATCTTCCATTATATTTAGTTGCTACTTGTATTGTTAAACTTAGTATTCAGTACGTTCAGCATCTGCCCACAAACTCTCCAGGCTATAAAACTCTCTATGTTCGTGTTGGAAAACGTGCACCACAATATTCACATAGTCTACAAGCGTCCATTTTTCGCCATGTTCAACATGATATGGTCTTTCTTCACACTCTTTTTCCACTTCATCTTTTACATTGTCTGCAATTGCTTTCACCTGTATATGTGAACGGCCATCACACAAAACAAAAAAGTCAGCTACGGCCTCTTCGATCTTTCTAAGATCAAGTACCACAATATTTTCTGCCTTCTTATCTTGTATGCTGCTGATGATCGTTTTGAATAACTTGCTGTTCTTAGCAAGTTTTGCCACTGGTTTCTTTCTTTCCTGTAATGTATTCAGTATATTCTCCAAACTTAAATTTCCTCGTTTTAATGATTGATAATATCTTTATCGTCTTACCAAAATTATAAATCTTTTTGCACTAAACCATATGTCATTACCAGAAGCTCCGATAATAGAACTTGATTTTACTGATAGCACCAATAACTATGCCATGCGGCTTATAGATGGCAATAAGGCACAGGACGGCCTGACAATTGTTGCTAACGGGCAGACCGATGGTAAGGGGCAGCGGGGCAAGACATGGGTAGACGTACCGGGCAATAGTCTGTTAATGAGCATAATTGTTACTCCGAGGCATTCTTTGGCCGAACAATTTGTCTTTAATGCCGCAGTTACTGTGTCAATTGCCAAAGTTTTGCAAAAGCTTGATGATCACTGGCGCGTAGCTGTGAAATGGCCTAATGACATAATAGTCAATGACAAAAAGGCAGGGGGAATTCTGATCGAAAATGTGCTGCGTGGCAGTAGTTGGACACATAGTGTCATAGGTCTTGGGCTAAATGTTAATCAGGCTCGTTTTTCAGATGACCTGCCACATGCTATTTCACTAAAAATGGCTTCGGGAAGGAATGTTGAAAAATCACTTTTGCTTACGGATTTACGAGATGCAATTTTTAAGGCTACAAAATTTCCCGTGCCCGTAGCAATGCAAATGGAGGCATACAACCAGTTGTTGTACAGGCAAGGTATGACGCAGGGATTTAAGAGTGCTGATACTTCATGGAAAGCAAACATACTACATGCCAATAATGATGGCACACTGGCAGTGCAGCTAGAAGACGGTAGTATTGT
>CANBQQ010000478.1 GCA_947371715.1 Flavipsychrobacter stenotrophus | reverse complement strand
GCCAAGATGTTCTTTCATGGCGGGTTTCAATGTCATACCACCCGTGCTCCAGAAGGAAGCAATGCCCTGTGCTGAAGCGCCTAACAATATATTCTGTATAGCTGCCGATGCTGCGGCAACTTCTTCTATATGCGGAATCTTTTCATTAGCGCCTCTTTTCATTACAGATACTACCATGTGAGAGACCATTTTAATATTGTTCTCCAGCTTCTCTTTGGTAGACTGCATACGGGTTTCTTCAGGCGTATTGTTCCAGTAAAGATTGCCGTGGTCCAGCCCGAACTGTAATAGGGCCTCGCCTGTATACACAAAGAACTGCCAGGGTTCTGTGCGGCCATGGGTAGGTGCCCAATGGGCCAGTTCCAATAATTCCATCACCGTTTCATCAGCAATTTTCTTCCCGTTCATCTTCGCGCCACTAATAGAGCGCCTGTTTCTTATTACATCTGCAACTGCTGCAAATTTGTTGTTTGTCATGGAGCAAAATTAATGAGACAATTCGGCAATTCGATAATTGATTCGGCAATGTGGAAGGAATGTGATGGAATGCGACAATGCTATAATTGGGGCCGTGGGTAGTTTGACGAAGGTTGTAATTGTGTATCTTCATTGTACAAAATAAATAAGCAATTCCCCCCGATCATGGTAAAGTTATTTTCCCCGCTTGTAATAAAGAGTATCACATTAAAGAACCGCATTGTGGTGTCGCCTATGTGCCAGTATTCTGCCGTAGATGGCTTTACAAATGACTGGCATCTGGTGCACCTGGGTAGCAGGGCTGTGGGTGGTGCAGGCCTGGTGTTTACAGAAGCAACAGCTGTAACTCCTGAGGGACGTATATCTCCGCAGGATTTGGGGCTATGGAAGGATGAACATGTAGAAGGATTTAAACGCATTACTCAGTTCGTAGAGCAGCAAGGCGCTGTGCCGGGAATACAGCTGGCACATGCAGGTAGGAAATCGAGTATGACATCGCCATGGATGGGAAATGAACTGATCGCGGAAGCAGATGGCGGCTGGCAGACGGTGGCGCCAAGTGCTGTTCCTTTTGCTGATGACTATTCTCATCCGGTGGCGTTAACCATAGAAGGTATACAGCGCATAGTAACTGCATTTAAAGATGCTGCGAAACGTGCACTGGAAGCCGGGTTTAAAGTAATAGAGATCCATGGTGCACATGGTTATCTGGTCAATGAGTTTATGTCGCCATTGTCTAATGATCGTACTGATGAATATGGTGGTTCTTTTGAAAAAAGGTGCAGATTTTTAATGGAAGTTATAGATGCTATTAAATCTGAATGGCCGGATACATTACCTTTATTTCTGCGTATATCTGCCAGCGACTGGGTTGATGGCGGGTGGACTGTTGAAGACTCTGTGAAGGTGGCGCTGATCTTAAAAGAAAAAGGTGTTGATGTAATGGATTGTTCGTCGGGTGGGGTAGTGTCATATGCTAAGATCGCTGCTAAACCCAACTACCAGGTGCCGTTTGCAGAGGCTGTGCGTAAAGCAGGTATACTGACGGGGGCTGTGGGTATTATTACTACTCCCGAACAGGCTGAGGAGATCTTGCAAAATGAACAGGCTGACCTCATTTTCATGGCGCGTGAACTATTGCGCGATCCTTACTTTCCTTTACGAGCTGCACGGGAACTGGAGTATGAAGAAATGGCATGGCCGCCACAGTATGAGAGGGCGAGGAGGAAAAAGTAGAAATGGCTGAATTGCGCAATGGCTTAATGGCTCAATTAACTCGTAGTGAATTATTAGCCGTAAGATGTTTGTTTTCTGCTTTTTGACATAGATCAAAATTAAATTGGCGGCGAAACACATGCCTTTTTTCTATTGTTGACTGTAGTACTTTGGTGGAAATTTTTAGGGTATGAATTCTTTTCCGCGTGTTTTTTTGGTTTTGTTTATGGCTCTTGTTTCGTGCGGCATAGCTCGCAAAAAATCAACCATTACAATGACCAGTGTCAACTACGATAAAAAGTTGGATAAGACCACCTACATGGTCTTTCCCTATGGAAGTGTGACGATGAAGGGCAAGTGGAGGGAAGGTGCGTACAACCATCCGAGCAGACAGCAATACTTCAGAAGGGCCGACTCCCTGCGGTTGGGTATAGCCATAGGCTCTGCACTTAAACTGGAATTTTATAAGCAGGGTATGAGCGGGACTACGTTCTCTAATGCTTATTGTGAATGGGAAACAAAATACCTGAGGGAAAGCCTCCATCAGAAAACGGAATTAATAAAGACGGATAACACCCATGGCTACACCATATGGCGCGCTTACAGCGACTCTATGAATATGGTTCAACTGTGTGCAGCATCGAAGTGTGCTTGCAATGAACCTGCATTTAAAACCCTAACCATAAACACCGGAAGAATGAACACGCAACAAGTGGTACAGCTACTTGAGGAAATTTATGCCACGGAATAGATCAAAACCAATTGGTGGGTCTATTTTTCATAACACACCTGCGCATAGCCAACAACGCCCGGCATAGGTGGATTCAACTTTCTTACAGCGACTCTTACAGTAATAGACATTGGGAAAAGTTCCTTAAGAGCGGTGTGAATATTGTATACAAATGATTCGAGCAACTGGCCCTCTTTATTGAATATCTTAGTTACTGTCTGTTGTATCAAAGTATAGTCAGCAAAGGGCCATGGCTGTGCATCAGGCAGGTTGACGTCTACATCCACCTCAAATGAATTGCCCAATATGTGCTCCTGCGGATAGAGTCCGTGTGGGGCAAGAAGTTTTATAGAATGGAGGGAAACGGTGAGCATGTTTATTAAGTCAAAAGTTAAAAGTGAAAAGTAAAAAGTAATTAAGGTAGGTTAAGAGTAATTGAGATTCATTCATGTGTTGATAATGTGAAATTCATTTAGCTAACTTTTAGGTTATTACTTTTAACTTTTGACTTAGTTTATTTACACCACTTATTCAATTGATTTACTGTTGCCGCCATATCTTTTGGTAATGGTGCATCGGCAGTGATCAGTTTGCCGGCTACGGTCTCAAATTCAAGTCTGTAGGCGTGTAGCGCTACGCGGTTCAGCAAAGGTCTTTCTTCTTCCTCATGCTTAGCCATGTTGTA
>CANBQQ010000477.1 GCA_947371715.1 Flavipsychrobacter stenotrophus | reverse complement strand
GTTTGTGCTTTTGGCGTAGGTTTGACAGCTATGAGCACATCTAAACATTTTGCCGAGAAACTGATGCAAATTAAGGCTTTGCAAATGAACCTGCAAAAACCATATACATGGGCATCGGGCTGGCATTCGCCGGTGTATTGCGACAACCGTAAGACATTATCTTTTCCTTATGTACGTGATTTTGTAAAGAGCGAACTGGCAAATATGGTATTGGAACATTTTCCGGATGCTGAAGTAATAGCCGGTGTAGCGACAGCGGGTATACCACATGGTGTAATGGCTGCCGATTTGCTGAAGCTACCATTCATCTACGTGCGTGCAAAACCAAAAGAGCATGGCATGGGCAACCAGATAGAGGGTGTATTGACACCCGGCCAAAAAGTAGTCATAATAGAAGACCTGGTATCTACAGGCAAGAGCAGTCTGCAGGTAGTGGATGTGTTACGTGCAGAAGGTGCTGATGTGATAGGCATGTGTGCATTATTCACGTATGGTTTCCCGGTAGCCGATGAAGCATTTGCTAAAGCTAATGTACCATTGCATACCATAAGTAACTACCAGGCTTTGATGGAAGTAGCTGAAGAGAAAGGGCTTTTCAAACCCGAAGAGAAAGCAACATTGGAGCAGTGGAGAGTGGACCCGGGAAACTGGAATAAGTAATAAATGGCTTAATGGCTCAATGAAGGTTGGTGCAGTTTTACGTAATGACCGGATTTTTGCGCACGAAAACAACTTCTCTGGAGACGCAAAATCTTGCGTCTCTACGAACGGAGGGAGATAAACGGGTAGACGCACGTTAAATCGTTTGTCTCGAAAATTGGATACCCGACACCATCATTTTGCTATTAATTATGCCACTTTTAGGTTTTCACTTTTGACCTTTAATTTAATGATAAACTGGCTGAGGTTGATACGCTATAAGAACCTGCTGATTGTGTTTCTGACACAGTTGCTGGTTTGGTATTGCCTTATATACGACAGTCGTAATACATGGGGTATTTACCGAATGGTCGACTTTCTTTTTATATCCGGATCTACAATACTTATTGCTGCGGCAGGCTATATAATTAACGATTATTTCGACATTAAGATCGATATTATCAATCGCCCAGAAAAAGTAATTTTAGAGAAACGTATTCCTCTCCGTACGGCAATAATTGCACATGTTGTTCTCAATGTTGCGGGATTAGCATTGGCTGGTGGGATTGCCTTTAATAGTCATCATTTTGAATGGATTTGGGTTCAATGTCTATCCGTCGTACTGCTATGGTTCTACTCAACTCATTTTAAGAGGCAGTACATGACAGGGAATCTTGTTATCGCCTTATTGACAGCACTTACTGTAATTGTGCTATTGGTTTATGAACCAGCACTACGAATGCACTTCCGAACACCTCCAACAATGACCAGTTTCTTAATGCCTGCCATTGATCCCAAATGGATGTTTGGCGGCTTTGCATACTTTGCGTTCATGCTCACCTGGATGCGGGAGATAGTGAAGGATATGGAAGATTATAAAGGTGATGCGGCCGAGGGTTGTATGACCATGCCTATAAAAAAGGGCCTGCAATTTTCCGCCATGTTTGCGCAGACACTTGTTATAACAACAGTAATTGCACTCGCAGTAATTACCTATTACCTCATTAGACAAGACTACCCGTATTTGGGCTATTACTCTATTCTTTTTATCATTGCCCCAATATTGTGGTGGTGCATATATCTTTCACAAAAAAACACGACCACGCATTACCATAGCGCCAGCAGATGGCTAAAGTTCATAATGCTCTCAGGCATTGCATCGCTTATTGTTTACAATTTTACAACACAGAACATCCAGTGAATAAAATAATACTGGCGTCGCAATCGCCACGCAGAAAACAGCTTATGGAAATGGCTGAGCTACACTTTGAGGTGATCATTGCCGATGTAGATGAAACGCCGCCGGTTGGTATGCCGGGTAAGGAATTACCTGTGTATCTGGCCAAGAAGAAAGCTGACGCTATTGCACATAAAGCAGTTGGCGCAATTGTGATAGCAGCTGATACTGTTGTGCTACTGGACGATGATATACTGAACAAACCAACTGATGCCGCTAATGCTGTTGATATGCTTTCCAGGTTATCGGGCAGGATGCACACGGTGGTAACGGGCGTGTGCATCAGAAAGGATGATAAGGAGCACAGCTTTTCTATAACTACAGAGGTGTATTTCCGGAAGCTGAGCAAGACGCAGATAGAGCATTATGTGAGCAATTATAAGCCGTTTGATAAAGCAGGTGCATATGCTATACAAGAGTGGATAGGTGTGACAGGTATAGAGAAAATAAACGGCGATTATTATAATGTTATGGGGTTGCCGATAGGGAGTGTGTTGGAGGTGTTGGAGCGGGAGTTTATGTAAACTCCTTTGACAAATTATGTCGCCCCTACAGGGCTATTCGTTTTGTTGTAATGGTTCGAGGGGTTGAAACCCCTCGCTATTTATGTCGCCCTTTCAGGGATTGCAGAGCCGCGATAAAATCAAAAGACTCATTCTCTTTCCGCAACAATCTCCACTAATTTCCTTGCAGCTTCGCTACCGAGTGCAACGCCCATGCCGCCCATACGGAAGGCACCGAAGACACGGGGTGAGAAGGCTTTAACGATCGGGAATTTATTGGCGCCGAAGGCCATGATACCTGTCCAACGACGATCTATGGTGAAAGGTGTAGATGGTAGGATGATATCATTTAGCTTTTGAACCAGATCGGCTTGTATCATTTCATTGAGGGAAAAGTCCGTTGTGTTCTCAGTTTTAAAATCGAGGTTGCGGCCGCCACCCAGCAGTACTCTGCCATCAATCTCACGGAAGTAATAATACCCTTTATCGAAATGATATATGCCTTTGAATTTGAGACCGGGTACAGGGTGGGTTATCACCACTTGTCCGCGTCCGGGTACGACGTCAACATCGGGTAGTAATTGTTTGGTAAATGCATTGGTGCAGATGAATAGTTTATCGCAGTGCAGCACCGATGTTTCATTTCGGAATGGATCGCGAAGCAATACCTCTACCCTATTTTCTAGATCATCAAATTTCATCACGTCGGCACCGGTCTTTATTTCTATGCCTTTG
>CANBQQ010000476.1 GCA_947371715.1 Flavipsychrobacter stenotrophus | reverse complement strand
AGATATCATAACCACCACGGCTCTGCAGCTTACGGTTAGAAGCGAAGTACAAAATTTCTTTCTTACCTACTTTTGCAACAAATGGCATAGAGTTAGACTCTTCACCGCCGTCTTCGTTCACACTTGGCACGAGCGTAGCAGGAGACCATTTATGTTCCCAAAACTGTGAATAGTATATTTTACAAACGAACCGAAATGAATCTCTTACCTTACACTGAGTGAAGTAAAAACGATCTCCACCCGGGCTGTAGCAACCATTACCTACATTAGCGAAGTTAGCCAATCCCTGTGCATTAAATCCTCCGTCATGGAATGGTAAAGGCCATTGAAATGAGTCAACATAACCAGGCTGCTTCTTAGCCAACATAAAATGTTCAAGCTGGGTAGTTATGCCCTTTTTAGAAGGAACTACCTCTAGTGTGTTACGGTTCAATGTAGAAAACAGCAACATAGTATCGCCCAATGGATAAGGAGACAACTCAGTGTATGCGGAGTTCACATTTGGACCACAATTGAAGATGTTTACCGGAGCAGGATCTTTAATAGAGATCATTGCCATTTCGCAACCATCTATTTCTACCTGAGCCAGCTTCTTGTAGTTCTTGTATTCCTTTTGTGTTGGCGTTCTGTTGAAGTTGTTGTCCAACGGATTGTTGGCAGCAGTCTTCTTGTTATCAGTAAGGAATTGTTTGAACCATGTTATCGCTTGTTTGTATTCGCCCTGCTGTTTGAACATCTGGCCAGCGAAGAACGCAGACAATGGATAATCTTTCTTATCCAGATAGTAAGTTTCTGCGTAGTGATGTGCAGCCGGAACGTAGTCACGGGTCTGGGCATAACACTCACCTAGTATATAAGCAAGGTATGGATTTCTCTCATCCCTCGACCTAAGGTCCTGATAATAATCAATCGCATCAAAGTAACTACCCTGAACAAATAAACCAAGCGCTAAGCCTAACTCTTTATCATCAGAAATTATCCTGGTTGGATCATTCATGCTATTCCTTCCGGATATGGCTTTCTGGGCATTCGAATTGTATTGTGCAATAATAAATGTTGTCGCTAAAATAAGGAACAGCCAATTTTTTCTCATGTGCATGATCGTTGAAAACGATATAAAAGTATAAATTGCTTTTAAAAAAAAGAAGGGCTGACAAAAAAAAAGTTTAGCCCTTCAACGTATTATGAAATATCTATTAGAATCGCGGACATGGAACCGAGCGTCTTGTGTGCGATATTGAGTATGGACTTACATACCTTATTGCGATTTCGAATCCACCATTTCCGTTAGAAGCATTGTTCAAAGAAGAAGTATTATAGTCGTAACCAACACCTATTCTCATGTTCTTGATCTCGACACCGGCAGTCAGCATTGCAGCATCACCACCACGCATCCAGCCGCCAACAAATATAGCAGGTGTAAAGTTCACATCTCCGTATTGTTCACCAATGTTATAATGGAATTCGTTACCAAAGATCATTTCTACTGCAGAAGCCTGTGTCTGGAACAATACAGCAGGACGCAAACTCATCTTGTCAGATACGTTCCATACTATACCCAATGTACCTGTATACCTCATTGCAAGGCCTACATCGCTGTTCTTTTTCTTAAGGATAGCATCAGTTGGCTGATTAAGGTTATTAGCACCTACACCCAGTATGAAGCTAAAGCTTTCATTGAAGGCATGTGAGAAGCAAAGACCGGCATTAACCAGTGCATAGCTCACATTATTACTCATACCGCCCTTATACTCGGCTGTAGTACCCTTTACGAAAGAACCATTAACGAACTCATCGCCGAAATATAATTTAGAAAGGTCTATGCTTTTCTGAGCATAGCCGAATTGCAAGCCTATAGCAAGATCAGATCCGCTGTAGTTATCCAGGCCACCACCAAATAATTTGTGGTAAGCTATAGATCCGAGACCAGTAAAATTAGACAGATTACCATCGCCGGCCTGATCTTTATACAGCTGAAGGCCACCTGCAAGGTAACCACCATCAGTAGATTTTATCGGCAGATCGACAGACGCACCATAGGTAACATAGGGAACAGTAACGCTCTTCCACTGGTTCCTGTAGATGGCATTGGCACGCACCTTACCGTAGAACATACCTGTGAATGCAGGATTTACCACCAGTGGCTGCATGTCGAACTGGCTGAAGTGAATGTCCTGGGCAATAGCTGCAGGCGCTGTAAGTGTTAGCGCTGCAATGCTCAAACGGGTGATAATATTTCCTTTTCTCATCTTGATATATTCTTATCTATTTTACCTGATTACTGTTACGTTTCCTGATTTATTAAACACTTTGCCTGTAGAGGTTACAGCCTGAATACTATACACATAAACGCCAAATGGCTGTGGCTCGCCTTTCCAGCTACCATCCCATCCCGCATCTATGTTTTTTGACTCATAAACCATGTTTCCCCAACGGTTGAAAATACGAAAATAATTTAAATTAGCAATACCGCGCTTAATAATTTTAAATTCACTATTCACTCCTGTGCCCGGTGTAAAGGCGTTTGGCACTGCTATTAGGGTCTCTTCATTCACTATAAAATTGATAGAATCTACCGCTTTACAACCGTACTCTGTGGTGCCTTTTACAATATATAAAGTACTCACATCGGGCGTTGCAACAGGGTTAGATATCAGCGGATTGCTAAGACCGGCATACGGGAACCACGTAAATGAGGTACAGTTGGTGATCGGCTCAATTGAGAAATTTTCACCCGGGTATAGCGTAACTGAATCGGGGATCGATAGCAACGCACCGGGATGTACAATGGTGTTGAAATGAACTGTATCCTTACAACCACTAGCATTGGTAACTATTGCATAATAAGATTGTGAAGCAATTGGGCGGATAACCGGTGAATTGCTCAGACTATCACTGATATAAATTGAAGGATACCAGTGGTAAGACAGGCCTGCCCCACCCCCTGGGTTAAGAATAGCAGTATCATGCGGGCAGAAAGCAAGATCAGGCAATGGAGCAGCAAAATTGCCGGGTAATAAGGTAATAACCGCAGAATCCTGACCCGTACAACCCGCAGATGTAGTAACGACTAAATGCAAAGTTGTTGTTGTAGTTCCATCAAATACAACAGTTGA
>CANBQQ010000475.1 GCA_947371715.1 Flavipsychrobacter stenotrophus | reverse complement strand
TTTATCTTTCGGGTAGTTGCTTTCAATGCCGTTCTTCCGGAATAATTGTACCCCATATTTACTCATCATTAATCGGAAATAGTCTCTCCATAACAATTCAAATACCACCCAGTAAGTGGAGTCATTGGCCCCGTGGTTTGCTTCATATGCTTTAAGCTCCTGATATACATACCGGGGCGACAAGCAGCCAATGGCCAGCCATGGTGAGAATTTAGTGGAGTAGTCTGCGCCTACCAGTCCATTGCGAGTTGCTTTATAGGATGAGACCCGCCCGCTTTCTTCAAAGTAATATTTAACCCTCATTAGTGCATTGCTTTCTCCTCCGGGGTAATTAAAAGCAGCACGACTGTCTACGATAACGGGAGGCAACCCAAGCTCGGATAAGTCTGGGAGTTGCACCGCAGGTAGTTCGGGAGATCTGATCGCTTTTGGCGCAGTAAACGGATCTCTTATTTTGGTGGAAGATTCTACTTTATGCCTGAATGGCGTGAATATGTCTGGTACGTTTGCAAGTGTAAATGGTAGGTCATCGGGATGGTAAAGTGAGGTTGTATTATAGGTCTCCAGAGAGCAATGAATAGCTTGTAACTTAGTTGTCACTTCATGCTGAGTTTGAAGCTCTTCGTATGCAACTTCCTGTTGGGCATATATTTTATGAGCTTTGTATTCCAGTGCTATTTGTGTTAATACATCACTTGTGTTACCCTTTACAATCAAAAGTCCTGAGCCTAGTTGATGTAAGCTGTAATCCAGATCCATCAATGCCTGCAAGATAAATTGTGCTCTGAAAGAACCTGTTTTCTTAAATCCCTTTTCGGTTGTTCTGTAGTGGCTATCATCAAAACAATACACCGGTATTACCAGGTCGTTTTGTTCAATGGCTCTTAGTAGCGGATCGTTGTCATGTATTCTCAGGTTCGTTTTGAACCAAACTATGGCGGTTTTCACGTTATAGCGTATTAATGTTTTGTAAGTAATGGTCTGCCTGCAGTAACAACTCAGCTTTGTGCTCAGGTTTCATTTTGTTCCAGATGGTATACATCATTTGTACCCTTGGATTTTTGGCCAGCTTTTCTTCATGCCTGTTATAGAAGTTCCAATACAAGCTATTGAACGGGCAGGCCCTGTTGCCGGTCTTCTTAGATTTGTCGTAGTAGCAAGTGGAACAATAGTTGCTCATCTTGTCTATATACGCAGCAGAGCTGACGTATGGCTTTGTGCCAATAATTCCACCGTCGGCATATTGACTCATACCGCGCGTATTGGTTACTTCTACCCAGTCTAGCGCATCAATATAGATGCCCAGGTACCAGGCATCGACCTCGTCGGGATGTACACCTGCCAGTAAGGCAAAATTGCCGGTTACCATCAAGCGTTGTATGTGGTGGGCATAGGCATGAGTGAGTGACTGTTGTATACTTTGTTTCAGACAATTCATCTTAGTTTGTCCGGTCCAATACCAATCGGGTAGGGGGGCATCATGATCGAAGAAATTAAGCGTAGCAAATTCGGGCATTTTGAGCCAATAGATACCCCTCATGTATTCGCGCCAGCCGATGATCTGACGTACAAACCCTTCGAGTTGGTTATACTGTATCTCATTTGGTCTTTTGCCCCACTCTTGTATAGCCGCTTCAATTATTTCGGCGGGAGCTATCATTTTAGTGTTCAGTGAGAAGGATATACGGGAATGATAGAGCGACCATTCACCTGTTGTCATTGCATCCTGGTAAGTGCCAAACATTGGCAAACATTCCTTTAGAAAGAAGTTGAGCAGTGCCAGTGATTGTTGTCTGTCAATTGGCCATGAGAAGGCGTTTACATCGATGGTGCCAATTGTTTTAATGTTTGTAATACCTATCTCTTCGACGATGTCTTGTACATTATTCTGCAGTAGAAGGGGAGCAACCGGCTTGTGACCGGCAGGTAGTTTCTTCCTGTTTTCTCCATCATAATTCCACTGGCCGGTTACTGGTTTGTCACCATCCATCAGGATGTTGTGCTTTTTGCGCATGTACCTGTAGAAATTCTCCATCAGGTAGAGTTTCTTGCCGTCAAAGAACTTACCCAGTTCGTCCCGGGTACTAAAGAAATGTTCAGTATCATATGGTTTGAAGGGAATTGATAAGTTGGAGGTTATGTCCTGCAGTAGCAAGTCCATCCTATACTCATCGGGTAGCTGGTATTCAAAATGTGTGAATTTCTTTTTGTCTATGAGGTCTAATATGTTTTCCTTGAAGCTCTGTTTGTTACCTTCGTCGGTCAATTTTATATAGACGACATTGTGCTTTAACCTAGTCAGTTCATCGGCAAAGGCACGCATAGCTGCAAAGAAGCCGGCTACTTTCTGAATGTGATGAGAAGCATAATCAGTTTCTGACCGCACCTCCATCATAACATAAGTAGTATTTTCGTCCACTCTTGTATACCAACTATGTTGTCTGTTCAACTGATCGCCGAGTATAAGACGTAGGGTTTTGTTTGGCTCCATTAACTGCATTTTTGTTGGGTGAATTGCGTAATGACCTTCACATTGCTACCCTGCATGATGGGATTCTTACAGGAAGTCGTTTGTTTAAATTATTTCCGCTGATACTCAACAAAAGTAAGTGGATTATGTATCGCGGAGTATTGTATATTTCAATGTGGTGATGGGGGTAAAGTCGAGTGTAGGATCAATGATAAGGCTTAATATGGAGAAGGGTGGGGAGCTATCTACTCAATAGATGAAATTGGAGTGGCTACGAATTGATAAAGGTTCTTCTATGCCAAAAATCTGAGGCGAGGATGGTAAAAATGAGAACGGAGCACATTATTGCTTTCCGCGCTAATGTGCTCCATTTTTATAATGTGGAAAGGGGCGGGAATATGTCGAACTTTTATGTAGAGGATTTGGAGCGGTTTCGGACAACTTGAGTTTTAGAGCGAGGAACAGAGCGGGAGCGGAGGGAAAAAGAGAAAGGGTGGCATCGCTCTCGCTCTGCGCACCCTTTCTCTTTTTGTGGTCTTGCCAGGAATCGAATGGATTGGCTGGAAGGCCTATGAATACTATGTTTTAGCGTGGTCGCAAATATTTGGTGAAGAAGCGGTGAAACAATTTCACTTTAAATCGGAATGGCACACTATCATTCAATGAACTATTTTCAAAAGTACAAA
>CANBQQ010000474.1 GCA_947371715.1 Flavipsychrobacter stenotrophus | reverse complement strand
TAAAAGTAGTGGCATGGGCATTTACACACTCAGTTGCCATTCTTACCGATACTCTTGAGTATACCATCAATGTTGTTGCCGGTTTTATAAGCCTTTATAGTCTTTATTTGTCCGCGCAACCCAAGGATGAGAACCATCCGTATGGTCATGGCAAGGCGGAGTTTGTGTCTGCGGCAATAGAGGGTATACTGATGGTGGTATCATGCTTTGTGATAGTGTATGAAGCGATCAATAATCTCTTTTACCGGCCACATACTTTTCATAAGCTCGACTATGGTATTTACCTCGTCGCATTAACTGCTATTGTCAATTTTATAGCGGGCTATTATGCCATCAGAAAGGGTAAACAAAACAATGCGCTCACCCTTATTGCTACAGGTAAACATATGCAGAGTGACACATACGGAACCATTGGCATTGTAGCAGGGTTGGTTATTTTGTACTTCACCGGATATGCCTGGATAGATAGCGCTATAAGTGTGCTTTTTGAGATATTTATCTTTGTTGCAGGCTATAAGGTTTTGCGTAGTTCTATAGCAGGAATAATGGATGAAGCAGACAAAGAGTTGTTGGATAGGGTTGTGAAATACCTTAGCGAGCACCGCCGTCAAAACTGGATGGATATTCATAACCTGCGCATCATTAAGTATGGCAGCATTCTTCATCTGGATTGCCACACTACTATTCCCTGGTACTTTAATATTAATGAAGGGCATGAAGAAGTAAAGGCGCTGGAAGATATGATCAGAGAGAACTTTGGTGAGCATGTGGAAATGTTCGTACACACTGATGGTTGTCTTCCCATTTCTTGCGCTATATGCATAAAGCAAGATTGTAACGTACGCCAGCAGGAGTTTGTAAGGCGTGTGCAGTGGGACGTGAAGAATGTGTCTTATAACGGGAAGCATACTATTAATACAGAAAATTAATTTGGTGGGTTAATACATCAATCGTAATATTGCAATAGATATGGGACTTACTAGATCTGAAATATTTACTGAAGAACAAAACAGGCTGGCAACAATGCTTAAGGCATTGGCGCATCCGGCGCGTATTGCCATTCTACAGCAGATCATCAAAGCCAATGCCTGCATTTGTGGGCAGTTGGTAGATGAGCTTGGTCTTGCTCAGGCAACCATTTCGCAGCACCTAAAAGAATTGAAAAATGCAGGTATCATACAGGGCACTATAGAAGGTGTTACCGTTTGTTATTGTATAGAGCCCAAAGCCTGGAAACTGCTGCAAAAAGATCTGTCTATATTCTTCAAATCTTTTGATGTGAAGAACTGTTGTTGATTTTTTTTAGTCCCAATCAATCGTAAAATTGCAATATTGTAATCATTGAATAATCACCTGAACTAAATTGAAAAATGAAACTGTCTGAAATAAAGTTGCACCTGCAAAATGCTGACGGAGTTAATTTTAAACTGCTAAATGGCACTATGGTTCCGGAGCATTTCCATGTTACAGAAGTGGGTATCATTACCAAAGATTTTATAGATTGCGGCGGTACTGTGCGACACGAAAAAGTAGCTAACTTCCAACTGTGGAATGCCAACGATACGGAGCATAGGTTGAAGGCCGGGAAGTTGTTAAAGATCATAGCGCTGTCTGAAAAAGTATTGGGCATAGAAGATCTGGACATCGAAGTGGAGTATCAGTCTGATACCATTAGTAAATATGACCTGGGTTATGATGGTACGGACTTCTTGCTGCTGCCCAAACAGACTGCGTGTCTTGCGTCTGACCATTGCGGTATACCGCAGCAGAAGCAAAAAATAGAGATGAAAGTGTTGGGTTCATCGGCTGAGAGCTGCTGTACACCTGGTGGTGGTTGCTGCTGATTTTTCTAAACATAAACTAATATACATGTCTGCAAATAATTGTGCTCCGGCAGCCAATAGAAAGCGCCTGGGATTTATTGACCGGTACCTTACGCTCTGGATATTTCTGGCAATGATCATCGGTGTGGGGTTGGGTTATTTTATCCCTTCTTTACCTGCTACTATCAATTCTTACTCCAGCGGTACTACTAATATACCATTGGCAGTTGGGCTGATCTTAATGATGTATCCGCCGTTGGCCAAGGTGCGTTTTGAAAAGATACCCAAGGTGTTTAAAAATGTAAAGTTGTTGGCGGTGTCACTCTTTATTACGTGGATAATAGGGCCTTTATTGATGTTCTCTTTAAGCGCATTATTTCTCAGTCATTACCCCGAGTATATGACAGGGCTTATCATCATTGGTATAGCGCCGTGTATAGCTATGGTAATAGTGTGGAACGAGCTTGCAGAGGGTAATAGGGAGTATGTAGCAGGGCTTGTTGGCATTAATAGTTTGCTGCAGGTTTTGTTCTTTAGTGTATATGCCTGGTTCTTGCTACAGGTGCTTTTGCCGCTGCTGGGGATACCTGGGTTGCACATAGATATATCTATAGGCGAGATAGCCAAAACGGTGGGCGTGTATCTCGGTATACCTTTCTTAGCAGGTGTTTTAAGCCGCGCTATACTGGTGAAAGTGAAGGGTGAAGAATGGTTCAATACTAAGTATATACCGGCAATATCTCCTATTACTTTGGTGGCGCTTTTGTTTACCATAATTGTGATGTTCAGTCTTAAGGGGGACCTTGTTGTGAAGCTGCCTTTTGATGTGTTGCGGATAGCAGTGCCGCTGGCTGTATACTTTGCTGTTATGTTCATAGTGGCGTTTTTTGCGGGTAAGTGGGCCGGTGCAGATTATGCTGAAAATGCTGCGGTTTCATTTACTGCTGCGGGTAATAATTTTGAGCTTGCCATAGCAGTTTCCATTGGTGTTTTCGGTATCAATTCGGGACAGGCTTTTGCGGGTGTGATAGGGCCATTGGTAGAGGTGCCTGCATTAATATCTCTGGTCAACGTAGCCTTCTGGCTCAGGAAAAAATATTATGCTCATCAACTAAAAGAACAACTATGAGGATAGCTCTCTTCAGTGATATTCATGCTAATCTTCCTGCACTGGAAGCCTTCTTTGCGGATGTTGACAGCCGCGGTGTAGATGCCATCTATTGCCTTGGTGATATGGTTGGCTACAACATATGGCCTAACGAGGTAGTGAACGAAATTCGCAGGAGAAAGATACCTTCCATTGCCGGCAATTATGACTTCGGTATAGGGCGTGC
>CANBQQ010000473.1 GCA_947371715.1 Flavipsychrobacter stenotrophus | reverse complement strand
CTCCTTTTTAATGGCGGCTATTTTTTTTAACTCAAAAAACCAATCAAATAAATGGCTACTGTAGCACGTGAGAATATCGGTACACTGCACGATAAAGTATCTGTAAAACTGACCAAGGAAGATTACCTGCCTTCGTTTGAAAAATCATTAAAGCAATACGCTAAGACCGCTAATGTACCGGGTTTCCGCAAGGGAATGGTACCGGCAGGTATGGTGCGCAAGATGGCTGGCCAGGCTATGTTCAACGAAGAGGTTGTACGTTCAGCAGGCAAGCACCTTGAAGATTATATGCAGAAAGAAAAGCTGGCCATTTTTGCTCAGCCTATGATCATGCCTAGCGAAAGCCCGGTAAGACTGGATATCAATAACCCTACCGATGTTGAGTTCACTTTCGAAATAGGCATCAAGCCTGAGTTCGAGATACCGGCTCTTAAGAATAAAGCAAAGCTTACCGCATATAAGATCATCGCTTCAGATAAGATGCTGGAAGATGAGATGGGCAGACTACAGCGCCGTTTTGGTAAAGTAGACGAGCAGGAAACTGTAAGCAAAGACCTGGATATCATCTACTCTACTTACGAGCCTTGCGATGCCGCCGGTAACGTAACAGGCGATAAGATAGAAGATACAGAAGAGCTGAGCATGATGCCGACAAAGCTGAAGGAAATGCTGATGGGCAAGAGCGCAGGTGCATCTATGGTAATAGTTCCTGCTGAGATCTGCACTGCAGAAGAATTGCCTAAGTTCCTGAAAGATCCATTGAAAGCAGGTGAAGAAGCTGCTAACAATCACTACAAGCTTACCATTACTAAGGTTGGCTTGCTGATCGCTAAGGATATGGGTCCTGAGCTGTATGCGGCGGTTTTCCCAAGCACAGAAGTAGTTGACGCAGCGGATTTCAAGGAAAAAGTACGCGTAGAGTTACAGCGCGAGTTTGACCGCATAGCACGTGAGCGCTACCACAACGAGATATTTGAATTGCTGGTACACAGCACGCCTATCACCCTGCCTGAGAACTTCCTGAAGCGCTGGATGCGCGAAGGTGGCGAAAAGCCAAAGAGCGCGGCAGAAGTAGAGAACGAATTCAGCGGCTTTGAGCACCAGCTGCGCTGGCAGCTGATCTCTGACGAGGTGATCAGAGACAACAACATCAACGTTACCCGCGATGAAGTGAAGAACGACATCAAGACACGTGTATTGGCTTACTATGGTATGGATGCAGATGAAGAAGCACCATGGATGGACGGCTATATGGATAAAGTAATGCAGGACGATAAGATGGCAGACGAAACTTTCCGCCGCCTGCTTACAGATAAGATATTCCTGGCACTGGAAGGTAAGTTCAACACAGAAATGAAGGAGATAGGCGAAGAAGAATTCTTCAAACTACAGGATCCTCATTCTATGCACCACCACCATTAAGTTAAAAGTTAAAACCGGAAAGTGTTTCCTGCACTTGCAGTCATTAATAAAGTAATAGCCCGCACCGCAAAGTGCGGGCTATTCTTATATAGGTAAAATAGTTTACGTTTTTTGTAAACTATTTTCTATATTTATGTATGTTTGTTACGGATTTGTCCAGTGGTAATAAATTGCCTGTTATTATCGAAGAGTTATCTGATGCTGATTATAAGATAATCACCAAAAAGCAATTTTCCTTTAATTGGAAACTTGAAAAACAATATTCCGTATATAAATTAGCAAAAAGCAAAAGTGGAGAAATTTTAGGTTTAATGTCATTAAACTATGTTGATGAGGAATATCGGCTCCAAATAAGATTACTAGCCGTAAGTATAGAGCAAATCGGGGCAATGAAAACCATTGACAGATTAACGGGAAACCTTCTTACATATGCGGCACGATTGGCCGTAACGCGGTATGGTTTGATAGCTGCTGTTTCACTTATCCCCAAAACCACTTTAAAAAGACATTACATAGATAAATATGGTTTTGAGGAATCCGGGAATAGCGTTTTTATATTGTGGCCGCAATTGCAAATACTAATAAAAGAATACGATCATGACTAAGGAAAGATATAAAGAACTGTATAATTTGCATGGGGCGGCCGCAATGGCTGAGAGTTTTGTTTTCCCGGTAACTCTTCCGCCACAGCAAAAGGAGAAAGCAGACAAAGAACTCAATGCGATCCTCAACAAACGTAGAGCAGCATTCACTAATCAGGAGGCTATGGAAGCCACTTTAACTCAACTGCGTTTTCAGATGGAAGACTACATACGAGATAGTAAATTTGACAAGAAGAAAAATTTCGGTTTCTTTTTAAAGACCTATATAGCGCGCCTTAATAAAAAAAGAAATGAATTTGCAGCGGAGATAGACATTAATCCAACAGAGTTAAGTCAGTATATCAATAGCCATCGCACTCCGCCTACCAGTATTATGATACGACTGGAACTGCACAGTCATAAAATTATACCTGCTACTGATTGGTACAAATTGGTAGAAAAAGAGGCGCTCCATAAATTAAGCACCAACAAGACATTGAGGTTAGAACAAAAACAGTTTGTAAAAAAGGAAGCTCAGTTGAAAGTTTCTGCTTAACTGGTAGTTACAACACGCCCTAACAAAAAAGCCTCCCGAATCATCAGGAGGCTTTTCTTTATAGTGTCGTTGTCGTAAAATTAGATCTTCCAGTCGTCTACACTAGAACCTTCGCTAACAATAAGCGGGGTAGTTGTGGTAGTGGTAGAAGCATTGATCGTTGTATCAGATCCTTCTTCATTTTCCTGGTCGTGGTTGAATGCATCAAAGTCAAAATCCGGCATCAGGTCGGTCTTTACATAATTGATGGTATCAGACAATGCAGCCAGAAACTTGTTGAAATCTTCCTTGTAAAGGAACATTTTATGCCTGTCATAGCCATTGTCATCAAAACGCTTCTTGCTTTCAGTAATGGTGATGAAGTAATCGTTCCCGCGGGTAGAGCGAACGTCGAAGAAGTAAGTCCTTCTCTTTCCCGCTTTTATGCGTTTGCTATATAAACTTTCATTGCGATTGTCACCACGGCCTTCACCCTGATTATCGCTAAAGTTTTTGTTTTCGTACGCCACAAATCTGGTTTTAAGTGAATAAATATGACACAAATTTAACAAAAGAAGGGAAGTATCCAAATAATTTTTCTTTTAAAGTGTAAAATAACA
>CANBQQ010000472.1 GCA_947371715.1 Flavipsychrobacter stenotrophus | reverse complement strand
CTGCTGCACTCTCCACAAGCCCTTTGAGCATATCTGTTCCTGCTACTGCCGTTGGTTGCAGGCCCGATGTAAGGACACGTTCGCATCCTGCCGTTATCACTTCCTCCAGCGATCTCATGGCATCGGGTGTTCTGTCAAATGCCTTGTGGCAGGTTACGCCCATAGGGTAGGCGAGGGCTACCATTTGTTTCATCGCCGCAGTATCTATTAGGTTGTCGGCGGTCAATATGCCTATCGCTATACCGGCCGCGCCCAGCTCTTTACACACTGCTATGTCTTTACGCATGATCTCCAATTCTTCCGGGGTATACACAAAATTACCCCCACGCGGACGGATCATTACATATACAGGTATGGATAGATTTTTGACAGCATATTCTATCATACCATAGCTAGGTGTTACACCTCCTTCTGCCGGGCTGGCACATAGTTCTATTCTACCTGCACCTGCTTTTTCAGCAATAATGCAAGACTTTATATTATAAGCACATACTTCAAGTATAGATCTGTTCATGAAAAAGAAGTGGGAGTTATGTCGGACTGAAACTACAAAGCTTCGGTCACATAGTTTTATACCGTGCAACCAAAGCTCTGTACTAATATTATTAAGCGAATTATCTGGTATTAATACATACTCTTAGCATAATAGATCATCTCTTCATTGCCGTTCCTTACTGCAAAAGAAAAACCTTTCTGCAAAGCATAGCCACCATATTCACCTTTTTTGTTCAGGGCTATAAATCCGATCTGGAAATTTTTATATGCTTCAGGATTCTTACGGGCTACACGCTCTACAGCCATTTTGCAGGCGTCCTCGGGAGATAAACCCTGGCGCATTAACTCTACTACAAGGTGAGAACCTACCACACGTATCACCTCTTCTCCCATTCCTGTGCTTGTGGCAGCACCTACTTCATTATCTACATAAAGTCCTGCGCCAATAATTGGAGAGTCACCCACACGGCCGTGCATCTTAAAGGCCAGTCCGCTGGTGGTACATGCACCACTCAGGTTACCCGATTTGTCCATAGCCACCATACCTATGGTGTCGTGGTTCAGTTTACCCCCGGGCAGATTGTTGATCGATTTGTGAGATTGGTTCTCTGTATTGATCACCGGGTTATATTTCGATTCTTTCAGCCAATCTTTCCATTCCTGTTCACTCTTTTCGGTCAGTAAGTTCTCCTTTTTGAATCCGTTAGCCAGTGCAAACCTTAGAGCACCTTCTCCCGCAAGCATTACATGTGGTGATTTTTCCATCACCAGCCTTGCTACAGATATGGCATGAACAATATGCTCCAGGCAGGTTACTGCACCGCACTTGCTGTTCTCATCCATTATGCTTGCGTCCAGGGTCACTCTGCCATCACGGTCGGGTCTGCCACCCAGTCCAACTGTCTGATTCTCCGGGTCGGCTTCAGGAACCATTACACCCGCCTCAACGGCGTCAAGTGCTCTGCCGCCACCCACCAATACCTTCCACGCCGCCTTGTTAGCCTCCTTCCCAAAGTCCCAGGTAGAGATGACAATAGGATTATCCTTCACTGTGGGTTGTAACTCAGGAATCTTTCTTGAGTCGTTGGCTAACAAGCTTTTACCACTGGCAAGGATTGCTGATGTGAGTAAGGAAAATTTTAAAAAAGCTCTGCGGTCCGACATTAATTTTCAGTTTCAGCGGACAAGATAAGAGTAATTATGCAAAAAAAATGACACACATGCTCATTTCATATCTATAACCTGTAGAATTTAGTCGGTGAAGGTATTGAAATGCTTTATTTACGAAGGTTCACCAATTTTGCTAATGATAGTATTTTGATAAAATTTATGTTTATCATGCTGTTAATTAGTTTTTTGAATGATTCTTTTGCCTAATTTTTGCTGAATTATTGCCTCTATATTGCTTTATGCTTGTTGCTTGTCCCGAACGGAATTTACGTGCTGTTTCATGTGCCGGGTATTTTATAGAATTATTTGTCCATCTACTAATATCTTCCTACATTGTAACTACTAAAACACCTGTAAAAAAGTATGGCTAATGCGGATGTAAAGCTCAATGTGTTACTTATAGATGATGAGGTGGAGGCGTGCCGCAATCTCAGGAGTATCTTATTGGAGTATATAGATCCCTCTATTAATATAGTAGGCATGGCCTATAGTGCGGCAGAGGCTGAGAAGCAGCTCACGCTGCATAATCCCGATGCTGTTTTCCTCGACATTGAAATGCCCAATGAAAATGCATTCCAGTTCCTGGAGCGTATTGCACCCATTCACTTCGAGGTGATATTTGTTACCGCTTACGATGAGTACGCAATTAAAGCATTCAAGCTGAATGCTGTTGACTATATTCTTAAGCCTATTAGTATTGCCGAACTGGCCAATGCCGTGGCTAAGCTTAAGGAGCGGGTATTGTATAAATCGCACTTCAATGCGGGTACCTCCGAGTTTTCAGAGATATCTAAGCAGATATCTTCTAAAACAAAGTTGAATAAGATAGCACTGAAGGGTAATAACAACGTAGAGATCGTAGCATTTAAGGATATCCTTTACATAGAAGCATTTGGCGGTTATTCCAAGGTATTCTTCCTGAGGGATAACCAGGTAGTAGATATGCTCACCAGCTATTCTATTGCAGAGTACGAAGACATGCTGGCCCCCGAGACCTTTTACAGGGTGCATAAATCATACCTCATCAACTGCGACCAGATAAAGAAGATACACAAAGATGAGTCGCCAAGTATCCTGCTCAACTCGGCGCATACTATACCCGTAAGCAGGCGCAGGTTCTCAGCTTTGCTCGAATTTTTACAGACAAAACCAACTGTTGATGTATAGGAGGTTTTGGACCATCCTTACTGTTTGTATTGTTCTATGCTGTGGAAGCGCCGTTGCGCAGAACTTCCCCTTGCTGCATTATACTACAGATGACGGTTTGCCCAGCAACACCGTTTACAGTGTATATAAAGATAGTAAGGGCTTTTTGTGGATATCTACCCCCAAAGGCATTGCCCGGTACAATGGTATCAATTTTCAGAAATTCACAACATCAGATGGACTGCCTGATAATGAGGTGTTTTTCTTTCAGGAAGACAAACAAGGCAGATTGTGGCTGGCTACCTACAATGGTGAGCTGTGTTACTACAAAGACAGCCGTTTTCATAC
>CANBQQ010000471.1 GCA_947371715.1 Flavipsychrobacter stenotrophus | reverse complement strand
AAAAAATAGGGCAATATGACGATAAACCGGAGCATTTATAATAAACCCTGGCTGATAGCAACAGCGCACTTTCTTGGCTGGTTGCTATTTTTTTCTTTTCCCTTCTTTATGCGTAGCGGCCATCATGCAGGTCCACCGCCCGATGGCATGATGAGGCATGAAGGAGAAGATGGAATGCTACACATATCTATCGTTACCAACACATGCCTGATCGGGGTATTTTATCTGAATATGCTGTGGGTAGGACCTATGTTCACGAGGGAAAAGCAGTACCGCAAATTTTTACTTGTGCAGGCGGGCGTGGCTGCGGCTTATTTTATTTTAATGCGCGGCTTTACGTTCCTGTTGTTTCCTGACAGCAGCATGTTTCCTATGTTCATGCAGGCATTCAACTATATACTAATAGTGTTGGTCGCATTTTGCTATAACCTGGTAAAAGAGACCATGCGTGCTGAAAGTATACAGAAGGAGAAAGAGACCGAGACGTTGAGATCAGAGCTGTCTTTTCTGCGCTGGCAGATCAGTCCGCATTTCCTGTTCAACGTGCTGAACAACATGGTGTCTCTGGCACGAGTACGATCTGAGAAACTGGAGGGTATGCTACTTGACCTGTCGAACCTAATGCGCTACATGCTGTATGAAAATGATGACCGGAAGGTGACGGTAGACCGGGAGGCAGAATATCTGAACAGCTATATAGAGTTGCAGAACGTGCGATTTGGAAATGAAGTAAAACTGAAATGGGAAGTGAATGTTGTACAAGCTGATAGCGGCAATACAATAGAACCCATGCTGTTGATCCCTTTCATAGAAAACGCATTTAAGCACGGTACGGGTATTGCTGATCCGGAGATATCGGTAGTGATACATTTTGACAATAATATGGCGACCATGACCACACGTAACCGCTATGTAGAAAAGAGCGAAGATCGTAAAGATGGTACGCATGGTATAGGTCTTGCAAATGTAAAGAGACGGTTAAATTTGTTGTATCCCGGCAAATATTCGCTGGATATAAGGAGCGCCGATGGTTGGTATATAAGTACTTTAGGGATAAATATTGGCTGATGTTGAAATGCATGATACTTGATGATGAGCCGCTGGCACTGGACCTGCTGGAGGATTATATACGCGATGTGCCGTATCTGCAACTGGTAGCGCGCTGTACGAATGCAATGGATGCACTGGCCATACTGCAGCAAGAACAGGTAGACCTTGTGTTCTCTGACATTCAAATGCAGGGATTAAGCGGCATACAGCTGATAAAGACATTGCAGACAAAACCGATGTTTGTGATGGTAACGGCCTACGCCAACTACGCAGTGGAGGGCTATGAAATAGATATAGTAGATTACCTGCTGAAGCCGGTATCTTATGAGCGGTTTGTGAAGGCCGCCAACAAAGCACATGAGCGATACCAGCTTACCAACAAGTCGAATAAACAGCCTGACCATATATTCCTGCATGTAGACTATAGCCTGGTGAGAGTGGTGCTGGACGATATTGTTTACATAGAAGGAGTAAAAGACTATGTGCGTATACACTATGTGGCCGCCAGTAAAAAGCAGCCACTGTTGGTACGTATAAGCATGAAGGGAATAGAGGAGATACTACCGCCTGCAACGTTCTGCCGTATACATAAATCCTACATTGTAAATGCTGCAATGGTGACTGCGATAAGGAAGAGCAGTGTTCATCTGGATGTGCTGGAACTGCCGATAAGTGAGCAGTATAAAGATGTGGTGGTGCGGTTGACTAACCGAAAAATATAAGCTGGTCGCAGGATTTGGCCGGGTGGTCGCAAACAGGCCTGTAGTAACTTGGCCGCTGTCTACTTTTGTTGCATACAATATGGTGATGCAGAAAAGCAGCGAAAAAAGCAAGCAAAAGACAAGATGGGTAGTAGTGCTATTGCTGATGTTATTGTGGCCGGGAGGCGCAGTTTTAGCACAACAGGATGAGCACTATACCTGGGACCTGGAACAATGCCTGGCATATGCGCGGGCAAGCAATATAGAGCTGAACAGACTACGGCTGACTAAAAGCAGCGGGGCGCAAGACCTCAGCTTATCTAAGGCCGCAGTACTGCCCGACGTGAATGCATCGGCAACAGGTAGTGTTACCAATTATACCAACATAAATACCGGAACGACTACGGCGGTGAGTGCGGGTGTGTATGGAGTGAACTCATCAATGACGTTATACCGCGGCGGTTATGTGCAAAATGACATCCGTCAGAAAGATGTTGCTCTTGAGCAGGCAGGACTAAACGTGGCTGCGGGAGAAAACAGTATAACCCTACAGATAGCACAAGCCTATATAAACATACTGCTTGATAAAGAAAGTGTAGTATACTACAGAGATCTTGTACAAACATCGAAGGTGCAATTGTCGCAGGGGCAACAACGCTATGACGCAGGTAGCATAGCCCTGAAGAGCCTTGTGCAGCTGAAAGCACAGCTGGCTACAGATCAATACTCACTGACTACTGCAATCAATACAGAAAGACTGGATATACTGGCGCTGAAGCAACTGTTGCAGCTGCCATCGGGGACGGCCTTTGATGTAGTAAAGCCTGCCTCAATAGATACTGCCATAGACATACCGGACCTTGAACAAGTGCAGGACGAAGCACTTAAAATGAGGCCCGAGATAAAAGCCGGAATTGCGGGTGTGAAAATAGCAGAATTGGATATCAAGAAAGCAATGGCCGGATATAAGCCAACGCTTAGTCTGTCGGGAGGCGTGGGCACAAATCATACTTCGCAGCAGTCGTATGCTCCATACAGACAAGCAGGAGATAATCTATATCAGGACGTGTCGCTATCGTTAAGTGTGCCCATATTCAGTAAGCGGGTGAATAAAACGAATGTGGCCAAGTCGCGGATAAACCTTGAAGTCTCGAAACTGGATCTGCAGAATGTGCAACTGAATCTGAGCCAGGATGTAGAGCGTGCATATATAAACGTAAGGAACGCTCAGAGCCAGTTTGTCGCGGCGAGCGAGAACATGAAGTACAATGAAGAGGCGTATAGGATAGCCGGAGAGGCAATAAGGATAGGGTCGGCGAATATGGTGGACTACATACTGCAGCACAACGCCTATGTGCAAGCTATGCAAAGCTACCTGAAGGCAAAATACAGTCTTACACTATACCAGAAAAT
>CANBQQ010000470.1 GCA_947371715.1 Flavipsychrobacter stenotrophus | reverse complement strand
CATGTTGTATTGTTACGTCTTCACTATCGTCAAGACATATGTCCATCATTTGCCTGGCCATGCTGTAAAAAATTGATAGGGTTTATAGAAAGTAATTAGTGGGCTAGCAGGTTGCTCAGCCTTGTGATCAATGCGGTGAAGTCAGCAACGTTTGTAGGAACACTACTTGGTCCCGAAGGTGTGGGTACAGTAAGCATACTTATATGTGTAAGCAGATCCTTCAATATGTCGAACAGACTCTCACTTGCGGTCTTCATTTTAAACACGGTGTTAGTTACTTCCAGCGCCACATTGCTGTTTTGTATCGTCACCTTATCATCAGTCATCTCATAATTCACCGAGGCAATCTTTATCGACGCCTTAGTGATCTTACTCGCGCAGAGCAATGCCCATTCACCTGGCCCATCTATGCTGCCAATGATAACATCACTGTCGGTGTCGGGATAAAGGATCAAACCATCGGTACTGCCGGTTATAGCGATCAGCCGCACGCCTTCTATTGGCTCACCATCATCCGATGGTCTTACCGTCATCGTGCCTGCTCCTGCATCTACGCTCACAACTTTACCACTAATGATCTCAAAAGGTTTGTGTGTCAATGCCCTTATGCCTGCATTTATCTTAGCTGTGTTTTTGTTCATCATTATTTGTTTGCAAATCCTACCAATACACCCAGTTCTACTTTCCGCCTTGCACCTGCAACACCAAAGTGTGTTTCAACACTCTCCACCAGGTATTGCCCATTTCTATCCGGCTGGGTGTTGTCCGTTAGCTCTGCTAAGTATCCCGGCGACACATAAGGAACCAAAAATGTTTGAACAGCACCTTCATACCCGGCATAGTTCATGCTATACGCCTTTTCATTCGCAAGGGCCTTCAGCGCAGGCGATTCTTTTATCTGGTTGAGTATTTTGCTATGGCTCCGGGCAAACTTTTTAAAGACATCCGATGTCTGAGATTGCTGCGTTCCTGCGGCTGTCTTCTTGCTATACTTAACCTGAACCGGATCGTCTTCTGTCGTGCGCTTTTTCAGCGTGTTGTTTTTAAATACATTGTACCCAAGTCTGTACTGTACCTTCCCCCTCTTCAACTTATCTGTACCTTTTGAATAAGGGGTCTTTACCAATCCGCACCAAAGCACATCAGGCTCTATAAAGAAACACGCAGCAGCACCATCAGTATATTCAACTATCTTATTGACCACATCAAGGCCGGTTCCATTCACTTGTACATTATTGAATTCGCAATCCAGTTCACACTGTATCGTTATCGGATACTTACTGTCTATACCGGCAATGGCCGCGCTTAAAAGATCTTTAGCGGGCACAGCGGTTTTCGAGATGTTCACTTTGTTTCTCCTAAGCAACCAGCTGTACCCTTCGCAGGCTATCTCCAACGGCATGTTCATATTCCTGCGCTTCACAAACCCCTTGAACTCTGTAGTCATTGTGCCGTTATAGCCAAGCTTTATTATTACAGCGTCTCCATCTTTAAATTGTTCCCCGGTTACAACAGACTCGGTATTGCGCTTATCATCTTTCGTGATCCTCGCCAGTGCCGGTATCTTTATGGTCGCGGTGCCGGTAATGCTATGCATGCTGCTGCTGATAACAACCTCATTCACCCCTCTGAAGTGAAAACCACCAATAGTAATATCGCTATTCAGTACAAACATCAGGTTATAGATATAAGGTTAAACGGTTCATCGCTGATCATGTGTAGTTCATATGGCCGCACATTCTTTACTCCGGTTACCGGAAGAAATTTCAACTCTCTGATCACTACCTGATCACTGCCCTTGCGGTCTGGTCTCAGCAAGAATATATCCGTCAAAGGGCATTTTATCGATAGTGCCGCATTTTGTTCATAGACCGTGCGCAGCATTGTTACCTCCTGTTCCGGGAACTCATTCTTGCCGCCAATAATGAACCCTTTAATTATGATCTCATAGTCTTGTATGTTGATCAGCTCCTTTACGGTCCCTCGTCTTTCAGTAAGCGGAGTCTCTATTATCGTCTTCTTACTGGTGATGGAAATAACAGGGTGTGGTAACTGCCATTCATGCGCATCCCCGTTTTCTGCAGCACTATCGCTATAAGATATCTTTACCGGTAGATAGTATTCGTTTGCCATAAGATCAGTAGCATAATAGTCAGAACCATGTGCACCATGCCGGGTCGTGCTTGGCAGTTTCTGGTTGTTCCCGCTAACCTCCTTAAACTGCGGCTCAAATGCTTGCGATCTGTAACCAAATGTCTGCTGAAACAACATAGGCAGATCAAAAGATAATTCCGACATAGTTAGTGTATTGTGTTTACGCTGTGTAAAATTTCTATCAGTACTTCTTCAACTTTTCGCTTAAAGTCATTCATCCCTTCTTTGCTGTCTTTTACATTGATTGTAAAGTGCTCAATGAGGGCCTTGTTGAAGTTGATGGTGTTGCCTGTCGGCAGTGAGGGCCCCACACTAGGATTTCTGACGGATACTGTATTCGAATTAATCCCTTTTTTCTCGCGGTCAATTTCAGGAATCATGCGCACAAACAGTTTCAACACTTTATCGCTCTCCGCTTTATATCCGGGAATGTGTCCGTATTGTCTTAGTTGTCTTTCTCCCTCATCTTCCACAAACTTTAAGTTATGAACCACGTACATTTTTTTCATGGTTTGCAGTGCAGCATTCTCCCACACGTTCATCGCCACCCCTCCTGTAATACCCCGATTCTTTCGATTTTGCATTTCCTGCTTGTACGTAATATACCCTGTAACTCCTTCCCCTGAAGGAAGATCACTTGACGGAGCACCCACCGAAGGCATCACGCTTTTATTATAATGATTGAATGGGTCAAAGAATTCGGTGAACTTCTTCATGTCGGCCTTGTCTTCAAAAACGACCCCTTTTTTTATGCCTCCTTTCTTTGTATCCATTCTGTCAAGAAAGGCAAGAAACGCTGAAGTATAAACCTCATCATTCGCCGCTCTATCCGACTCAAATAAAGGGTCTCCTTTCTGTTTCAGTAATTCAGTAATTATCGCATTGCTCCGCTTACCGAGCTCTGGCGAAGTCTCTTGTCTGGCGTGAACCACCATGTCATTTGCACTATTCTTTGAGTGCTGTAGCGCAACAAAATAAGGATTCCCGGTTTTTAGACCCTCATCTAAAAAAGATGA
>CANBQQ010000469.1 GCA_947371715.1 Flavipsychrobacter stenotrophus | reverse complement strand
CCTGCCTGAAGTATGGCGCAATACCATCGTGGTAATCGATCTTATGGTAGTTCAGCGGTGTTTCATGATCTTTAAAACTATCCGCCTGGCCTTCCGTCAGGTAGTTATATTTTACCATCTGGTCCAGCACTGTATTACGCCTGTTCTTTGCCCTTCCCGGATTTTTGCGCGGGTTATACATTGTATTGCCCTTCAGCATACCCACCAGCACAGCAGCTTCATCCACAGTTACCTTATCAGGAGTCTTATTATAAAATGTAAGTGACGCATTTCTTATACCAAATACATTATCACCAAATGGTACAATATTCAGATACAAAGTTATCAGCTCATTCTTGGTAAGGTTACGTTCCAGCTTTACCGCCAGTACCCACTCCTTAAGCTTTACAAACGGCAAAGTAAGAATACTCTTCTTCTCTCTCGGGAACAGATTCTTAGCCAGCTGCTGAGATATGGTACTACCACCACCAGCACGGCCAAGTCTGAAAAATATTCTCACCGTAGCAATTGGGTCAATACCCGCATGATCATAAAAACGGGCATCCTCGGTCGCTATCAGCGCATTGATGATATTGGGTGAAACCTCTGAAAATTTACAATTTGATCTGTCCTGCACATAATATCTGCCCAGAATAGTTCCATCCGCCGCATACACGTCAGACGACAATGCACTCTGCGGATTTTCCAGTTCTATCATAGACGGCATGTAACCTATAAGGCCATGGTCTATAGCTACTACAAGCAAAACCAGTGATACAAGGAACACGATAAACGAACGCCACAGAATACGCACAGACCGTTTCGCCTTCGTTTTTACTTTTGGTTTTTCAGGTTGGTTTTTCAATTCCTTATTATTGTTTTATCTGTAATATACTAATTATTATGATTCACTACTATCAAACTGCCACAACCCGCCTGCTGTCGGTCTCTGACCGACGGCCATCAGGACGTATTTGTTTTGCACACGCTACATCCTTCTGCACTCATCCTTCCGTAGAGACGCAAAATCTTGCGTCTCTACCCAACACGAGCCACCGGGACGTATTCGTTTTGTAGACGAATACACCCCGCAAATTTACACTTCTTTTTCTTCTTCCGGCGGCATTGTAAAAAAGCCCGCCATCCTTACAACATTCATAAACCCAAAGAACTTGTCACTAAACGCAGTTTTACTGCTTACTGCCGCTAAGAACGGTTTCAGGAACTCATCGACTAATAGCCGTTCTCGCTCATTCAGCTCCTGCTTTGCATACTTTTTCTTCAGATATACATTCATAAATGCCCCGAACGAAGTACTATAGAATGGATCTACTGACTCCTTCGCATATTGCATAGGTGTACGGTTGCCGCGACTAATGCCTATCATATGCAGGTAATACGTTGCTGCCCTATATGCCCAGTACTGTTTGTCATTTTCCGCCTTCGTATGATTATACTTGTAGATAAAATAGCGCAACACTATTTCCGGCAACAGGAGCATAATTACAATGAACGCACCCAGTAAGCCCAGTCCTATCCACAGCAATTGCCTTTTAGATACATTCTTTACCTCTGCCACTTTTTTCTGTAGCTCTTTCGGTGCCACCTGTGTCTTGTTTTTTAGGTACACCTCATCTATTGGCGTAGGCATCGGCAGGCTGTTAATGAGCGATGTTGCGTTCTCATTATCCGATGGTTCTATCTTCTTCAATATCTCCGCATAAGACACCGCTGTGCCCTCATCACCCTTCTGCACCTTGGCAAACGGTATGGTCATACTATCTCTGAAGATAGACGACACCTTCATATCCAGCGATATACTTACTGGCTGTTCAGGCTTGTATTCCTTGTCATGAAATACATAGTGCTTTACGGTAAACTGCATGGTCTTCTTTACAGTGTCTGTGCTTTCTACCACGCCCTCAGCGGCCAGCCATGCCTTAGGTGGCTGCATTGGTGGTGTGCCATCAGGCTGTGGGGTAGGGCGGTTCTCCGAGTCGCTGTTACCCACAGTAGTATCAAAGTCCAGCCAGCCAAACCCCGGGAAATACACCTGTATCCAGGCATGCGCCTGGTTGGCATAATACCAGTACCAGCCCTTGTTTTTATCGCTCCGGTCTTCCGTAAGGAAGCCCACAGCAATACGCGAAGGTATACCTATCGACCGCAGCATGAATAGGGTAGCCCCGGCATAATACGCGCAATACCCCTTATGATTCTCATTCAGAAAGTACAGCAACTTAGATGCATTCGGGATATCCGGCTCACCTGGATTATCGGTGTATTTATATAAATGTTCCCCGTTTTCGTTCTTCGAAAGAAAGTAATTCCTGATGGCTATAACCTTATCTACAGGCGTATGTGCAGAGTCGGTAACCTTGTGTGCCAGGGCAGTAATAGATTTGAACTTATCTCCGCTGGGCATGTAGGTATAATACTTCATGAACTTCGGATCGGTTTTTTCATAGCCCGCAGCTGCGCGCAGTACCTTAAACCTTTGCTCCTGAAACTGCCTGATAACAGGAGTATCCATATTATAAACAAAATAGGCACTGTTGAGCGACGAAACATAACTCTTGGTGCGGTAAGCCGATCTGAATTTCTCCCTGAAATCTTTCTCCACCGTTATCGGCTGCACAAAGAAACCCACATTGGGTGCCAGGTAGGTGCTGGGAGACAGGTTGCAATTATAGATCTCCACGTCCACAATAGTCCTCGCCATATTACCCAGGCTATTGTGTATAACCATCGTGTCCTGCTTGGTACCGAATAAGGGTATTTTAGACGGGTCAGGTTCAAACAGGTCATTATAAGGTATGGTAGCATCCCTTTCAAACGTCTCCGTAGTGGTGTCGAACTTAGTAAAATAGAATGCCGTCAGGTACAGCGGGTTAGGGTACTTAGTGCCGGGGAAGTAATTATCTATATGCGCGCAAAACAGCAACTGCTTGTCGCGGTTCAGCGAATTACTCAGTTTAGAATAGTCTTTCAGATCAAAGGTGCCATCTTTGTTCTGCTTCATCATATTATTGCCGCCCTTCTTGCCACCACCGCCATATTGGGCTATCGTTTCCTTTATGTCCTTGCGCATAAAGAAGACTACACTCCACAGCAACATACCCAGCAACACACCAAAGATGCTCAGCCGCCGTATAAGGAACCACCAGAATTTCTTAGACTTATCCTTGTAATTATAGATCTGCTCTGCCGTAAATATATT
>CANBQQ010000468.1 GCA_947371715.1 Flavipsychrobacter stenotrophus | reverse complement strand
AATTCAATATGATCTGTACCATTGATAGGCAAAAAGTCTTTTGCCTCTTTCATTTTCTGGCTTACTGTTTGTGCTTGCATTTTAATTGATTTTTAATTAGTTACATTATAATATCTTATCCGTAAATAGAATCAGGTTTATAATGTTTTACTCCACATAGCCATGGCCGATGTTCTAAGCAAGGCCCTGAGTTGTACAAGATATTTTGCTTTCATATTAGGTCTGTAGTTTAACGTTATTCTACCCAACTCGATATATATCTGTCGTCTTCAATACCTACGGCATCTACAGACATTTTCAGTGGGTGGAACGTATCTACCATAACAGCCAGCTCTTTTGTTTCTTTTGCACCAATACTCTTCTCAACTGTTCCCGGATGTGGACCATGAGGAATACCTGCGGGGTGTAAAGTAATCATACCACGTTCTACATGTTTACGGCTCATAAAATCACCATCTACATAATACAATACCTCATCACTGTCAATATTGCTATGGTTATATGGCGCAGGAATTGAGTTAGGATGATAATCGTACAACCTTGGAACAAATGAGCATATTACAAAGTTGTGGGCGTCAAACGTCTGATGTACGGGCGGTGGCTGGTGCACACGACCGGTTATTGGTTCAAAGTCATGGATGCTTAAAATATAAGGATACTCACAACCATCCCAACCAACTACATCGAATGGATGGCTGCCATACCAGATAGGGTAGAGCAACCCTTTCTTCTTTACCTGTACCAAAAATTCACCCTTTTCGTCTATTGTTTGCAGATTTTCCGGCTGGCGAATATCTCTTTCGCAAATCGGGGAATGTTCCAGAAGCTGGCCGTACTTACTCAGATATCGTTTTGGGAACGTGATCGGGCTAAATGACTCAACAATGAACAGACGATTGTCTTCAGTATCAAATTCTATCTGGTAAATAGTTCCGCGGGGAATAACTACATAGTCTCCATAGCTAAATGTCAACTGGCCATACTGCGTTTTAACTGTACCTGTCCCTTCATGAACAAATATCACTTCGTCAGTATCTGCATTCTTATAAAAAATATTTCCTGTTAGCCCTTTCTTTGGTCCTGCCAGAGTAATATGAACATCATTATTGAATAATACAACCTTCCTGCTTTTCAGGTAATCAGCTTCAGGGGTGATTTTGAAACCCATAAAACTCCTGTGTTTTAGTATGTTATCTGTCGCTGCTTTAGGAGAAACGTCAACTGGTTCTTCAGTTCTGATGATGCCGGTCGGGGCATATAAGTGATAAAGCAATGAATAATTCGAGGAAAAACCTTCTGTACTGAACAATTGCTCAGCGTATAATGTTCCATCGGGCTTGCGAAATTGTGTATGCCTTTTATGAGGTATATTTCCCAGAGAATGGTAATGTGGCATTGATATCTTGTTTGTTCAAAAATAGCATTTTTATTGTTCTTTTACTTAGTAGGATACCAATAATTCTGCACCCCACTTTTTTGACAGGTATCCCGTAATGAGAATTCATATTTAACATTAATTTATTTTGTAATTGTGATTAACATTACATTAAACCGTTTATGAACTTTTTTGACCGTTCATGAACTTTATTTGCACTCTCTTACCATGACGGCATAAATTTGAAGTAGTACTATTATAATGCAGTACTGTTTTGTAGAACAAATTCTCTTAGCATAAGTTAACCGTAGTGTAACAATCTGGGGTTATCAAAATTACAAACTAAGCTACTCTCACATGAAAGCCAATATGCGTATACACACACTAAAAATATTTCTATTAACTGCATTAGTTCTGTTTATTTCTAATGTAGTCGAAGCTCAATATACATGGGTTGCAGGATCAGGTACTGTATGGAGCAGTGCCGGTAGTTGGAGCCCTGCAGCAGTACCGTCAGGTACTACAGTGGCTCAGTTTACCACATCACCCACAAGTGGTCCTACTATTACTGTGAGTGGAGCGTCTGCAGGAGCTATTTACGTTCAGGCTTCGAGAACAACGTCGTTAACTATTTCAGGAACTGTTATAACGCTATCGGGAGCTACGATATCTTCTTCAACTAATGTAGTTGTTGCCAATTTGGGTTCAAGTATATTGAACTTAGCCTGTCCACTGTCAAATGGTTCTGCAAAGACCTATCTGACAGCGGGAGGTACCTCAAGCTTAACTACTGGGCCTACTATCAGTATCTCGGGTGCTGTTTCTGGAAATGGAGCAAATACTTTTTTGGGTGGTGGAACCTGGGACGGTACAACAGGTGTTTGTGGCGGAGTATTAAGGTTCAGCGGAGCAAACACTTTCACAGGTACATTAACAGTTGGGTCGAGTATTACAACTACGGGTAGTGGTATTCTTGAATTGGGTGCTTCTGGTTCGGCTTCCAGTTCTGTTGTCATAAATAATTACAGTCAATTAAACTTAGCTGCTGCTGGTACGTATGCTGCGCCCCTAACTTTAAATGGAATTGGAAATGGTGCAACGACCAGCAATTATGGGAGAGGTGCGATAAGAAGTGGCGCAATTGCCCCTGTTTGGAACGCAGCTGTTACACTTTCATCTAATTCAGTAATTTATGTAGGCGCCACAGGATCTTTGACTATGGGGCTTGCCGTTAATGGAAGCGGTCAATTAATAAAGGAAGGCACGGGATTGTTGATATTAAGCGGGAATGCGGGAAGTTTAACTTTCGCCGGGGGATTGAAAATATCGGAAGGCTCCGTTAATATCACTAAAAACGGATCACTTGCCAATCCAATTGATGTGGTTCTCTCTCAGATCAATGGTAATAGTACTACTTTATCTCTCAGCGGATCTACTGCACAAACGATCAATAGTCTTTCCAGCGTTTTTAGTGGTACGTCAGGAACTATTACCCAAACACTTGCGCTAGGCACGAATTGCTCTTTGACCATAAATCAATCAGCTAACACAACTTTCGGGTATGGCAGTACAACGTCTTTAAGTCTTAGCAGTATTATTACAGGAGGGTCTTCATCCTCTATTATTAAAACAGGAACAGGATCACTCACCTTCAACGGCTGGCCACACACCTTTACCGGTGGTGTTACCATTTCCGGTGGTTCAATTATTTTGGCACCTGCGGCTACAATCACTACAAGCAACTCCTTTACACTATCAGGCGGTACATTGGCTACCACTGGTATAACTAACGCAGCAGTCTGCAGTCTTGGTGTAATGAATAATGTTT
>CANBQQ010000467.1 GCA_947371715.1 Flavipsychrobacter stenotrophus | reverse complement strand
ATCTATGCTCGACCTCATTGAATAATTGTCAACCGATAAGCAGAATAGATTTGTTGTTCACCAAAAAATTAATTTTTTATGGAAAACAAAAAAAGCGCAGCGCCAAAGAATCCCGAATTGGTGGCTAAAGCGAAAAAGAAAATGAATGCTACGATAGCCGAGCTAAGAGCATTACCGAAAGATCACATTAAGTCGGTAAAAAACAAACACATCATGGAGCCGGGTTGGGCTTGGTCAGACTATTACGCCTATGGCACCATTGGTATAGCAGCCGACGGACCCAGTTTCGCTATGCAGGCATCCCTTACTATAATCGGTACTCCTCCCAATGTTATCATTGAAGCTGTAAACTCTGGCATGGGAGCTGGTGTAGGTGTGGGCGACATTGCTGGCTGGTTCACAGTTTCTACATCCGGCATTATCGGCCCTTGTCAGGTTACGGTAATCGGGGAAACAGAAGTTGTAGGAGGTGTCTCCTTAACAGTTTACAGCCCTTCTGGTAATACTTACTATGGTGAATTCCTGGGCTCGATAGAGGGCGCCGGTGTGTTTGCTGTGGATTCGGCACCGGGAACAATAATTCGTGACTGATCCGGGATCTGCTAAATTCTTAATACCTGCCCGGTTACTCCGGGCAGGTATTAAATACTTATCCATTTTAATCTACCAACAATGCTCAACACACATACAGAAAACGCTTTGAATGTTTACGGGTTCTCTTCCAACAATGAATTGGCAGCTTTTATCAAACAGCATTTTGCCGAATCTGAATACGATAGGCAGGACGAAATATTTGAAAACCTGCGACTGGTGCAGCCTTATGTGCAGCAGTTATGTGCCGACGAAAAAGATCTGGCCAATACAATAAGTGTAAAAAAATTACCCGCGCGCTACAACAAGCTGTTGGATGTATACCGCAATGACCCCCGTTTTTCCAAAACATTTCAGCCACACAATACAGAGATCGCTCTCGTAGAAATAGATAAACTGGTAGCTCCCCAGAAGATGGTAAATTTTGATTTTTGCCAGAAATTGATAGACGAGATGAAAGGTGCTACAGGCATGAAAGACCTGATAAAAGCCTGCCTGTCGCCCGATAGATACCAGGATCCTATCCAACATCTTGAAACCGCGGGTACGCACATTTTCACGTCGCCCAGCAGTGACATGCGCTATCTGGGTTCTTTCGTAAAAGATCTTACAGAAGACGATATGGAGTTTGCGGGTGGTGGGTTGCCTGTAGCAGCGATAATATCTTTTATAGGGTATGGAGTAGCTCCGGTAAACGTATTGCGGACGCCAGCAAAGATAGTCCTGCACAATGGTTTTCATCGCGTATTTGCCTGTAGGGCACTCGGCATAAAAGAGATTCCGGTTGTGGTAAGGAACGTGACTAATCCCTTACTTGAGTTTCCGAATCATATCAATGGCTTGCCAAGAGAGTATTTGCTGAATTCCCCAAGGCCTGCACTTGTAAAAGACTTCTTTGATCCGAAACTCACAATGAAATTCAAGATGAAGAGGAAATTGAAAACGGTAAAAATACAGGTAAATGCAACAGCGCTTGATGTACCATACTGAGCCAACAGAATACCGCCCGTAAAATAGCGTTCTACCTTACAGGAAGTATTACCTTCGTCCCTGTTATGAAATTGACCTTACTTGTAACGATGCTTTGCATTTCCCTATGTAGTCACGCGCAAACGCTGGAATGGGAGATATTGGAAACGCACAATCCCATTGCAGAATTTCACCCTACTGCTTTGGCTGTGGCACCTTCGGGTACTTTCTATGTTACCGGCAAATACCAGCATGGTACTGAGTATTATAAGACCGTAGAGGGCGTTACTGTAATTGCAGACTCGACGATGCCCAACATTGGCTTGTTCGGCTCTATGTTTGTCTATAAATTTACAAGCGACGGCAAGCTTGCTAACCGCTCCTTCGCCGGCGGATTGGCTTCTGAATATAGAAAATTGAAACCCGAAGATTTTCGTAAAGATCACCTGATGCTACCGAGCGTGGTAGAAGGCAACACCATACAGGTAACCTCAACAGGCAAGCTATTCATAACGGGCTTTGCCAATGGTTACCGGGAGAAAAACTATGAGACAGACCGCGCACAAGGCATATTTGCAATGATGCTCGATACCAACTTTATGCTGAAGTGGGATAAGATGTACCCATCGTTCTATAATTCTACTCCACAGAAAGCAATTGAAAATGAAGATGGTCAATTCATAATTCTAGGCACGTCTCTCATCAAAACCGTTGATGTCAGCAAATACCTGTCCGAGAACACAGTGTCACCAAGGATCTTAAAGGTTTCAGCTAAAGGAAAACTACTCGCTGATACCTTATTGCAGGATTTGCCGTCGAGGGAGGATCTATATTGGGATGATACAGATAAACATACTTACCTCGCAGGAGAAGCAACATCATTTGTAGAAATGCCAACAGGCTATCTTTTCTCCGGCACTATAAAAGAAAGATCTATAGGGTCCTCAGTTAGCCGCTATGCTGCCCTGCTAATGGAAACTGACAAAGACTTCAAACCGCTTCGCAAGAAAACATATACTCTATTCAGAGAGCAATACTCGCAGTACGAATTCATTGGTGGCAACATAGCGGTAAGCAAGAAAGCAATTGCACTAACGGGTGTAGCCCAGATAGGCCATCCACCCTGCTTTACAGCGCTCATTGACCGCGAAACCTTCGATACCATTGCGGTAGTACGTATGGATGGAGACGTATTCAGTTATCCGGGAATAGCAAAGGTCGGCACCGGCAAATACGCTGTAGCGCTCAAAGACCATCACGAAAAAGCAATGCAACTGCACTTCATAGAGAACAACACCATTACAAAGACTATCACACTAAAAAAGTATCCCATCATCGATTACGTAGACATGCAACGCCAGGGCGATTATCTATATATCCTGGGCTATGCTGATAAGGGGTGTTATATTGCTAAGGTGAGGTTGTAGGCTACTCCTTCACCACCTTCCCTACCCTTACATCATTCCCACTAAACAACCGAACAAAATACACTCCGGTGGGTAGCCCACTCATGTCTATACGATGCTGTACTTCCATAACCGGGGCGCTGTAAATCACTGCACCAAGCATATTACAGACCAATACACTGGCATCACTGCTAACCCTACCGGCATCTATATAACATGCTCCAGTGGTAGGATTAGGATATACAGGAAGGTTAC
>CANBQQ010000466.1 GCA_947371715.1 Flavipsychrobacter stenotrophus | reverse complement strand
CTGTCACAACTGTTATCATAGTTATTGGTTTGATCATATCCGTTGCCCATGCGGGTGGAAAAAAGGGAGTAAAGAAAAAATACAACCCCGTAATTACTAATTACACCGAAGAGAATGACGTGCTGGTAAGACCGGTCATGAATGTGCCCGCTTCGTCTATCGGACAAATAGGTTTGACGCTCAATAAACCATTTAATAAAGTACGTGCGTTATATCTACTGATACCTGGAAGGCGTTACCATGTTTCGCAGTATGAAAATAATGATACAGTTGACCTGGTCGTATGGAAGAGCAACGATTATACCCGTAAAAAATTTGCAGGTTGGTTTCTTAATCTGCCGGAAGAAGATTTTCCATACAAAGGCGGCAATATTACTGAGCCCCGTGACACTTTAATGTTTAAAGACGATAGTGGAAAAAGGAATATCATTCTCTCGTTTGCCTCACACTTCCTCAGGCCTATAGAAGATCTTAGCAACGGCCGGTATTCTTGTGTCATGATGGGGCTGGCATGGTTCAAAGAAGAAAATAATAAATGGGTGCTGAAACATTTCACCCCCGGTATTGGCTGCTACGGCGCATTTCAGTCAACGCCAGAATTGCATTTAATAAAGCTGGGCACCAACAACTATGCCTGCTATATTCTCAATAGTAATGGTGGACCCGGGCAGGTTTATTACAGTACATTGTATCTATTTGCAATAGTTAATGGGCAGTTCAAGATCGTATTGACCGAAGATGCAGTTGAGCGGACCAATACAATGTCATCGAGCTGGTATCCGCAGTTAACGACTTTGAAAACTAACTCGGACAGTGTGTTTCGGCCATTGTCGCTGAAGTTGGAAGGAACGTTTAACCGTAATATCCCTGATCCCGAATATGACACAACAGACTCACCCATAGAGCTGGCAAAGGCAATAATAGGCAGGGATAGTTTTGATTTCCGCGTTACCCGCCGTTTTGAATTTCGTAACGGAAAATATAGAAAAGTATCTTTCAGGTACAAAGTGAAATAGAAGCCGCGGCACAAAATTAATATGTACTTAAAAAGCCCCCATTAACTTCGGTAGCTATGCAATTCGACCTGAACAATAAAGTAGTAAAACTGTGTGCTGATGGCATGAACGCCGAAGCGCAGGGAGATATTAATGCAGCTGCAAACCTGTTTCAGCAGGCATGGGATGCCGCTACCGATGATTTTGAAAAGTTCACTGCCGCCCATTATATGTCGCGCAACAGGGAAGATGCGTCTGTAGAACTACAATGGAACGAGACCGCACTCGATCATGCACTGGCTATGACCGATGATGAAGCTAGATCGCACTATCCGTCACTCTATCTTAATGTTGGCCGGTCGTATGAGAAACTGGGCGACAATGAGCTTGCTCGCCAACACTATCAATTGGCAGCCGAGTTCAGCGAAAGTCTTGCCTCAGGGGCATATACCGATATGATCCGTTCGGGTATTAAAGCGGGTTTGCAACGCACTGGCGCTGCCCGGCCTGCCATAGAATTACTCTCTAAGATGATAGATAAGTGGTGCGAGCAAAAGGCACTTCGTCCACTGTCTTTTGTATTGCCGGTATTCGTTAGCTACCTGGGTACTGAGCAGGACAGGAACAAGTTGATCAGCGCACTTAGCTACCTCAGTGCCACCCGCTGCCTTGATGAAAAAGACCAGCAAAATATAGATGCACTGATAGCGGAATTGTCGGCCGAGAAATAGAGACATGAGCTCGTGTTTATTCAGGATGTTTTACTAATCACCCGAATGTCACCCTGAGGCCCTCGAAGGGCGACATTCGCACGGGGCGTATTCGTTTTGTAATGAAATGCTGGGTTTCTCGAACCACGATGATCAAAATCGTTCATCGGGGATTTATGTATCATATACCGCTGATGAAAAAAAATGTCGCAGTTCGAGTGCCTCACCATGCCATTTTTTCTAATTAATTATTACTTTGCTCTATGAAATATTCTTTCCTCTTTATACTGTTGCTGGTTTCTTCATCGGCCTGGTCGCAGATATTGTTCAAATACGATTTTAAAGACTGCGAACCGGCAGATATATGCCTCTATTGTGGCGATGCGCCTGCAAGACCACCCGTAAAGCTGGCTAAATACCTGCAGAAAAAACTGAATCGTGCGCAGTTTGAATACAATGGCAAAGGCCGTCAGATGCTTTTCCAGGTATACATAGATGCGAAGGGTAAGTTGTGTGTACTGAGCATTGACGATAAACACGATATGTGGCAGCTGAGAAAAGACATGCGTCTGGAGCTGAACAATATGCCTAACTGGATACCGGCTACTCTCTACGGCAAACCTACCCACACATCTATGGTGTTAGAATTTACTTTCCACAAAGACTACTTCGACATTCGCTACATAAGCAAACGTCCGCAGGTAGATGGTAGGGTAATATAGGGTTCAAATGACTACGACAATCAAAATCAATTTGGGTCATTGCGAGAAGTTATTCGGGTTGCCCCGCAATCATCATCCAATGACGGAAAGCAAAAAGAGGCGTGTCATTGCGAGCCCTTCGCGAAGCAATCTTACGTTTGGACGTATTTGTTTTGTATTACTAATTCACCTCCTTGCCACTGTCGCGAGAGTTAGCGCAGCGCTCTCGTGACGATATAATTTATCGGGTCTCTGACCCGAACATCGGGACGTATTCGTCACTCACTCGTCCGCGTTTATAACGCGGATGCACGGGCAGGGCGTTTGTAACGCCCTATAAACAAACAAAACAACATGCACACCACATATCTCTCCTTAGGTAGTAACATTGGCGACCGTCAGGCGCTCATGACACAGGCATTAGCTATGTTGGAAGGTACCGCCGGCAGGGTAGTGAGCCGATCTGCCTTCTATGTCACCAAAGCATGGGGCATTACCGATCAGCCAGATTTTCTGAACATGTGCGTGGCTATAGAAACAGAACTTAAGCCTAAGGATCTGTTAGATACAATACTTCAAACAGAACGAAACCTCGGACGCCAACGTAAGATAAAATGGGGTGAACGTACCATAGACATCGACATCCTCTTTTACGATGATGCCATTATCAACGAGCAAGTCCTCATAGTTCCACATCCTTATATTCAAGACAGGCGCTTCATACTGGTCCCAATGGTGGAGATAGCCCCCGATCTGGTTCATTCTGTTTTGCACAAGACAATTGACCAGTTATTGAAAGACTGCACAGATGAGCTGGAGGTGCAATGCCTT
>CANBQQ010000465.1 GCA_947371715.1 Flavipsychrobacter stenotrophus | reverse complement strand
TACTACTAGTTATTATTTTAGCAATTTGGCAAGTAAAACGTCGGGGTTCTAAACTTATCAGATTTAGAAACCGACGCACAATATTCAAAGAATTTTTCAAAAATACAACTTTCCGTAAAAAAATGTTAATAAAACGGATTAATAATTTTTTAATAAAAAAATCTTATTGAAAATCATTAATCAGCTTAATCGCTTGCTCACTACTGCTGACAGGCGAAAAACATGATTCTTCCGAGCACACAAATATATGCAATTTAGCTTCAGAAAATTTATTTTCTAAAAGAGGAATTTCGGGCTCATTTCCGGTTGTAAAAAGGGAAAAAACATGAGGAAAAAAGCTGTTTTTAAAATCCCGGCTCACTTTATCGCTGTTTTTACCCGCAGAAACTACCGTTTTCATACCCATAATGCTTCGTTGTATCAGCTGGCCCCAATAGCCAAATGAATAGCTGTAGCGACCGGCGGTTTCCGCGATATTGCGCAACATTATACCTGATCTTTCTATCCACTCAGTGCGCTCCATCAACATACCTGCTGTCCATAAGTTATGCGCCATTACTGCATTTGCAGAAGGCGTGGCACCGTCGTACAGGTCTATCTTCCGCACGGGGATATCTGACTGATGTATAGATGTAAAGTAAAAGTAACCGCCTTCATCGGTGAAATCCCTTACTACTAATTCCAGTATTTCCGCTGCTTTAACACCCCATTGCTGATCGCCGGTAAGTGATAGCAACTGCAGTAATGCCTGCGCCAGGTAAGTCAGATCATCCAGTTTAGCCGGTATGCGGGCTGTACCGTTGCTCCAGGCGTGCATTATGTTACCTTCAACGTAAAACTGCTCTAATAGTACCGTCATGTGGTCTACAGCACGCACTTTATAGGCGTCATTACCCAACGTAGCAGCTGCTTTCGTGAGTGCGATGCTCATCAGAGCATTCCATGAGAGCAGGCACTTATCGTCTGTAAGCGGGCGAATACGTTGATTCCTGTAGGCCAGCAGCTTTGTTTTGGCTATTTCTATCTTCCATTCCAGATCGGCAGCAGATGTCTCGTAATGCGCCGCTATTGTGGCTATATTACGGCCAAGATGTAGGATATTCGTTTCTTCCCAGTTACCATGCTCTGTAACACCAAAATAAGCCGCCACAGCGGGTTCTGCACCACCTAATGCCTCATTCCAGTCTTCCCATGTAAAAGTGTAAAATTTACCTTCTACACCCTCGCTATCAGCATCGAGCGCGCAATAGTAGGTGCCTGTCTTATCTTTCAGCTCCCGCTCTGCAAATGCTATTGTCTCTTCAACAATGTTCTTGTAGCGAATATCATTGGTAACCATGTAAGCATCGCAGTAAGGGAGGATAAGCAAGGCATTATCATAAAGCATTTTTTCGAAGTGCGGTGCAAGCCATTCCCGGTCGGTAGAATAGCGCGCAAAGCCTCCACCCAACTGATCGTAGATGCCTCCATCGGCCATTTTATCAAGGCTCAATAATGCCTGATCGAGCGATGGTTTGTGGCCTGTAAAATGATAATGTTCAAGCAGGTAACTAATGGCCATAGTACCCGGAAATTTGGGTGCATTACCAAAGCCACCCTTCTCTTTATCTGCCTGCTGCAAAAGGCTGTGAGCTATTTTGTCGCTGATCTCTTTGTTCCAGATCAGGCCTGTTTTAGCGGTCACGGTCTTTGCCGCCTGCTGCAGGTGCTGGATCATTTGCTGCGCCTGCAGTGTTACTTCGTCGTGCTGGTGCACCCATACCTCCGTCATGCGCTGCATGAGCTGCAACCAGGAAGGTTTATTGTAAGCCGGCCTTGGCGGATAGTAGGTGCCGCCATAAAAGGGAATACGATCGGGCGTTACAAACACATTGAGTGGCCAACCTCCATTGCCGCTTATAGCCTGCACTGCATCCATGTACATATGGTCTACATCGGGATGTTCTTCCCTGTCTACTTTAATGCAGATGAAATGGTCGTTCATATAGCCCGCTACCTCATCGTTTTCAAAGCTCTCCCGCTCCATAACGTGGCACCAATGACATGCAGAGTAGCCTATACTTACGATGACCGGCTTATTCTGTGTCTTTGCCAGCTCAAACGCCTCATCTCCCCACGGATACCATTCAACAGGATTGTGGGCATGCTGGAGTAGGTATTGGCTCGTTTCTTTGGCTAATCTGTTGCTCATGGAAGTAAATTGAAAGTAACCTGAACATTGTACTATGTTCAGGGATTGGCAAGTTAGGTTAAAAAGAAAGAAGGTTCACAGCGCGGGGCATATGAACCTTCTTTTGAATTATTTGCGGGTAATTTATTTCTTTACTGTTGCAAGGTAGCCATCCAATGCGGCAACCATAGATGGCGCATTGGTAGCAGGGGCCTTTATATCCAATCTCAGACCCAGATCTTCAACCGCCTTGGCGGTAGTGGGGCCAAAAGCACCTATCAATGTACCATTCTGATTGAATTCGGGCGAATGATCGAACAATGTCTGAACGCTGTAAGGGCTGAAGAAAACGATAATGTCGTAAGATGATTGCATTACCTCAGATATGTCGTTAGAAACCGTTCTGTAAAGAGCTGCTTCGGCATATTTTACATTATGCTTGATCATGAACTGGGCAATATCGTTCTTACCGCTATCCGATAATGGCAGAATGAATTTTTCGTTGGTCTTGTGCTTACCTATTATTTCCAAAAGACCGGCAGTGCTGCCATCGGCAGAGAAAAACACTTTTCTTTTGCGGTAGAGGATAAACTTCTGCAGGTATAATGCAACCGCTTCGGTGATGCAGAAATACTTCATATCCTGAGACACCTTTACTTTCAATTCTTCACAGATCCTGAAAAAATGATCAACAGCGCTACGGCTGGTGAGTATCATAGCGGTATGCTCAGTAATATCTACCTTCTGCTTGCGAAACTCTTTACCTGAAAGGCCTTCTACACGAATGAACGGATGAAAATCGATCTTTACATCAAACTTTTTGGCAAGATCGAAATAGGGTGATTTGTCCGTTTCAGGACGCGGTTGAGTAATCAGTATATTGTTTATCTTGACTTCTTTTTTCTCTGCACCTTTCTTCTTAGAAGTAACAACTTTTGCCATAAATCGAGGATTTCGGTATGTTTTTAAACGTTGTTATTTTGTTTTAGTAAAACATCAGTCCTTTTACTAATAATTTCATTAAAACCGCCAATGGCAATAATTCCGAGGCGCAAAGGTACATAAAAA
>CANBQQ010000464.1 GCA_947371715.1 Flavipsychrobacter stenotrophus | reverse complement strand
AGCGTGTTGCGCCCATTGGCATTTTTATGGCAGGAGTAGATGCCGGTACTTATAGCCGCAAGCCCAAGTATAGAAAGGTAAGTGTATAGTGTTTTCATGGTTATCATATTTATTACATGATACCGATAATAAAGCTGTGCCAAGTTTCGCCGTCACGCAGGTATTTTAAGCAGTGATATTGCATTTTTGTATTATTTTTAATTGCAAATAACACCACATTATTTATAGGGGCTATACTTTAATTGCTCTCCTTTATATCTTTAAGAAAAAAAAGTAGGATGAAGAATTATCTTTTACTGTTCTCAATGAGTGAGCAACTACAACACTGGAAGGGTTGGCTGCTGGTTTTTGGTATTGGTTTGGTGGTTGGCCTGATATGCGGTTTGCTCATGAAATGGAGAAGCCTGGGTGTTTTGTTTTCCATGTTGATGGGAATGGCAGGCGCATGGCTGTATCATGCATTTCTTACAAAGTACTATACCTTTTCTCAAAAGCATATAACCAATGAGATCATCTACTCTATAGTCGGGGCATTTGTGTTAACTGTAGTTATCAATCTTATTTTCGGTTCTAATCGCGGACGCGACAGAACCTTCTGGAGGGCATAAATTAAGCAATAGTCATTTACAAAGAGCCACCAACGGGTGGCTCTTTGTATGTATAGCCAGTTGTCATTTCCCCACCTCACCCTGCGTTACAAATTGCTTATCTAAATCGCCAAACTTACCCAGGTCTTTAAACACAGCATCGGGTTTATGAAAATAGAACGGAAGATCGTTGTGGCTCCAGAATGCCTTGTCATATTTATAGGCGCCATATTGTCGTAATCTCGGATAAAACTCCTTCAGATGATCGGCCGTAGTATAGCGGGAAATAGTATCGCAGCGCCATTCAAAAACATCACTGATCACATAGATCTTATTACCCCAACCCGCATTGTAAAAATCATCGGTATACTGCCTGCACAGTGTTTTCAGATACCACTTATCTTTTATCAGTTCATATTCCGCAATCAGCTCAGCATTATTGAATTCAAAAAAATACTCCTTCTTAGGATAGATAAAATTAAGCTGGCTTTCATGAGGGTAGTAGTACCCGGGGTTTCTAACAGCCCTACGCTGCACCCTTACAAATGCCAGGCTGCTTCTGTCTATGATCAGTTGCCCCGTTTCATACGCCTCACTCCTGAATGCCTGTGTTACAACAGGGTCTTGTACGCCGTGTCGCTCACTTGAATAGGCTTTGCAGAGGTAGTTGATCACGTAATAGTCTCCCGCCTCATAGGTTGTATCAAAGTTGAATGTATAAGAGTACAATTTATTGTTAGCTATAGAGCTGGTGGCCAGGTGATATACTGGATTTTCCTCCATCAGGTCAGCCACATTGTCACGGGCTTCGTTGCTTGGGTTTTCAAAAAATAAGCTGCGCCTTGTCTGGCGCTCCGCAAACGCTTCCGTGGAGTGTATGCCCTTTCTCTCCTTTGTCAGCCTGAACATCACTATAGGCTGCGCTTCTATCAGGTTCACAAATGTCTTATTCACCTGTTGGTATTGCCGGTAAGAAGAGAAGGCAAAATAGCTGTTACTTTCATAGTTGTTGGGAATGGCGGCAACGGCTTTATGCACAATGTCTTCGGCACTTTCGCCAACTATCTCCGCTTCTTTAAGTGCATAAGCGCCCACCTCCAGGTATATTTTTTCTACACTATCAAAAGTGCGTTTGTGTTGTAGCGTTGTCTTATAACCAACCACTGAAACTTTGAAGGTCATTTGCTGTAATTCGGCAGGAATGGTAAATATGAAATTGCCAATATCATCGCCCAGTACTGTACTGTTGGTTTCTTCCAGCGTGATGACAGCAAATGGAATAGAAGAGGAGTCGCGCGTGTTGATCAGCAGTCCTTTAAAGGTAGTCTGCGCGAAGCCGGGCAGGCCTGATAGGAAAACGTAAACAGCAGACAGGAGAAACAGACGGGTTTTCATTGCCGGTAGATTTAATAGGTGCCCCTCATCCAAATTTACTTAATTAATCTGTCCGTACAATAGAATAAAAGGCTAATTTTAGTTTTGCAATAAATGAATAAGGCCACCTTAAAAACAAGCGATAAATGACCGGTACCAACACTGTTACATTGGTAGTGGTAAGCGATGATCATTATATGATCTTAGTCGCTGCGCTTATCAGTTCGGTTGAGGCACACCTTGCCCCTGGTAAGCAGCTCGATCTCTGGATCGTTGAGGATGAGGTGACGCAGGAGAACATCGATAAGATGGAGGCTTCTGTGAATAAAAATGTTACCACTATTCATTGGCAGAAGTTGGTCGATGTTATCCCTCTGGGTTGGTCTTTACCTATAGATCACAGCAGCTATCCGCTCAATATTTACATGCGGTTGTTCATACCGTATTTTATGCCCAAAGACATAAAAACGGTGCTCTATCTTGATGCCGACATGATCGTGCAAAGAGACATCTCCCTACTGCTCAATGAAGATATCGATCAGTTCACTATTGGTGCGGTGCTAGATCCGCGCCTGAAGACGTTCGATAACCATTGGGGGGGCATCAAAAATTACAAGGAACTTGGCTTTAAAGGAGACACACCCTATTTCAATACAGGCCTGTTGCTCATCAATGCACAAAAGTGGCGCGATGACGAGACCACAGAGAAGATATTGGCTGTTATCAACAACAATAAAAAATACGCTAATTACCCCGACCAGTATGGCATGAACATAGTGCTGCACGACCAATGGTTACAACTCGATAAGCGCTGGAACAATTTCGTTACCGAGCCTTTCAACGACCCCTACATCATCCACTATGTAGAGCGGAAGCCTATCTATTCAACATTTAAGAACGGCGAAAAGTACAAACAACTCTTTTACCAGTACCTCGACACTACTGCCTGGAAAGGAACAAAACCAGTGACCGAGTCGGCTCGCTACGTAAAAAAGATCAAAAACATTATCGCCAAATTCCGGAAGTAATGCAGCCCCATATATAAACGAGGGGATGTACGTAGAGACGCAAGATTTTGCGTCTCCACGCCACACAATCGGTGATGGATAACGTGCCAGGTCGCTTTGGAGACGCAATTATGCGTCTCTACCACTTATAGGTTAATGAATTAACCTAAACACCCCTCTTCCCCCATCATCCCCAATAACCTCCAACACATAAACGCCATTTGCCAATCCACGCAGGTCAATCCTGCCATCAAGCACGGCACTCTTCATCACCACACCCACCGCAT
>CANBQQ010000463.1 GCA_947371715.1 Flavipsychrobacter stenotrophus | reverse complement strand
TTTTTATCCGCATAAATTATCCGCTTTCTTACACAGCCAATGTTTAACTCTTAATAACTTACGTTATACAATACCGCCAGTTCTGTCAGTGTCTTGGTATTCTCTGTATTTGTCTTATCGAATATTCTCTTTTTTATAGTCGATATGGTATTCATTCTCAAATTCAGCACATTTGAGATGTACTTCGTGCCTTGTCCTTTAAGCAAGTAATGCAGTACTTCTAACTCTCTTGCAGAAAGGTCTGAAAAGGGGTTGTGGTATTTACTGTCGCTGGCTTTTTCAACTACAGCTTCGTCAGAAAGAAAGGCCTTTAATTGAGCAATTGTCTTCTCTTCAGGCGAGGTTTTTGAGAGATAGTACCGAATGCCATATTTCTTCAATGCTTCGCTGTATACACTAGCAGGTTGCATGGAAAACATCATTATGTTAAGATCAGGGTATAGATTATTGATGTTAGGTAATATTTCGAGGGTTGTACCGTCTGGCAGGATGATGTCTAAAAGTAGATGTGTGTACTTCTTTCTCTTCAATTCGCTCATCAGCTCCGCACAACTTGCTACTTCTTCAACATCATTGTAGCCGAGGTTAAGTTGAAGCAAGAGCTTTACTCCTTTGCGGATCATGCTATGATCATCAACGATTAATATTTTAGGAGTCATACTAAAATGAATAAAGTTGTTATGGAATGTGAGCGATAAAGGTAGAATAATTCAAAACGCTAATCATTGCATTGTAGAATTAGTTCTAGTAAAAGCAGCGTGCAGTAAGGTTTTACGTCTAAATATTGCCTTTTGGTTAATAGCGGGATTTTAGGATAGAACTTATTCTATCAATGACCGTATGTAACAAAGTTATGTTTGTAAAGAGAATATTAAATTATAAATAATTCTCGAAAAATATGTCCAAAATGAAAAATAATACCCAGCCAGTTAACTCATCCCTCATGTTAAACAATTCATTCATTATGTCGCTAAAATCGTTAGTTATTACTGTGGCATTTTTAGTGTCCTGTAGCTTGGCAAGCGCACAAACTGTTCAAAGTGCTTACATTCAGGCGAAGGCCACAGGAGCTACATTTCTGAACCCTGGTACTACAACAACGTTATTCAGTGCCGGCAGTTGGAGTGGCAGTTCAGCCACACCGGCAGCTGTGACGCTACCGTTCACATTTAATTTCCTTGGTACAAATAACACCACGGTTTATGTGAATGCCAACGGCTATGTAACATTTGGGGCCACAAGCGTGGGTGCGAATTATACGCCACTATCAGTGCATGACGCGAGTGTAACCGGCATAATAGCCGGACTTGCATTAGGACCACTTTCAGGCTCCACACCGCCAAAGTATGGTACTACAGGCTCATCGCCTAACAGGGTATTCTCTATCATCTGGACGAGTGCTGTACCCGCAGGATTGTCAAATAGTGCGATCACATTTGAGATCAATCTTTATGAAACAACTAATAAGGCAGAAGTTATCTACAGCACATTTACCCAAGGTGCAACAGCTGCTACAGTAACAGCCCAGGTTGGCATAGGTGGGGCGTCAAACGCTGATTACCTAAACTGGACTGAAAATGCATCCAGTACAACGGTTACTGCGGGTGGGTCTACAGGTGCTAACTGGGTCTTATTAAAGCCAGGCACAGCAAATAATGCATCATGCACGTTATTGCGCACAAATACTCCATACTTTCCTGCTTCAGGTTTGTCATTGAGCTGGACACCAAGCCTTGTTTTATACTCGCCATCTGATGTTAGCAATACCGGGTTTACTATGAACTGGCAGCCTGCAGCCGGCGTGTCGTCTTATAGTGTCGAATTGTCGACTTCAAATACTTTTGCGTCATATGTTTCGGGTTATCCGGCAACAGTAGCTTCCACGGATACGTTTAAAGTGGTGACGGGACTTACTACGGGTACAAAATATTATTACAGGGTTAAGCCGGTCTATGCAACAACAGGTTTCCTCAGTATCAGCACAACTTATCCGGTAACAATGCCTGTTGCTGTGCCGCTTTCTCTTACACCGGCAAGCTATACGTACGACATCATTGCTAATGGCGGTAATACTCCTGTAGGCTCAACATCAGCTAACGGAAGTGCCAATAACTTTGTTACTTATAATGGGCTTGATCATGGTGGTTGGGATCTTGCAGCAGCTGACTTCTATAATATAGCTGCTACTAATGGTCTTCCAATAGGTGGATCTCTGACAGAAACCACATCAAATGGTATTGTGTACCAGATCGCCCCATATTTCAGAAACAATGTGCTTTGGTTTGCATCAGGAAGCAGCACAGGTGCTGGTACAATGACACTAAGCACGCCTGTAGCTCTATCGTCTATTTACGTAGCCGCCCTTTCAGGGGCAGGTGCCAATTCGCTAACTTATACCGTCAACTTCGCCGATGCTGGAGCCTCACAAGTATTTTCAAGTCAGGCAGTTAATGACTGGTGTTCGGGCACATCGGCTATCATTGCTACGATCACCAGGGCCAATACAAATGAGTCAGTTGCAAATTGCCCATTTCTTTATAAGAATACGCTGGCACTTAGCGCCGCAAATGCGTCAAGACTTGTATCCAGCGTAACAGTTCAATGTACAGGTGGGACAGGTACTTACCCTGCAATAGTAGCCATATCGGGTCAGAAGACCGGTATACTTACATCATCTGCTTCTACTTTATCAGCTTTCACAGCAACTACTTGTGCACCCGCATCTACTTCTCAATCATTTACCCTTACAGGCAGTAACCTGGCTAATATTACGGCCAATTCAACCGGTACAGGTAACATACTGGTTTCAGCGCCACTTGGTTTTAAAATTTCTACGGATAATGTAACGTTTGTTAAGTTGCTTAACGTTGCTTTTACTAACTGCGCATTTCCTACAACCACGCTTTACGCCAGATTAGACACAGCTGCGGTTGGCTCATATTCAGGCTCTATTACTTTCTCCGGTGGCTCTGTTCCCGCAACTTTATTGCCAACAGTTGCCCTAACAGGAGTAGTGGGTGGGGTATCCCTTAAACCTGCATCCACAGCAACGTATCCTGCATCACGTGGTACTATCAATTTTGGATTGGTGACTTCAGGTACTACTTCTGCAATTCTTGTAGATAGTTTGCAGGGATACGGGTTGACGGGTAATATTTCAGTTACTTCAACGAATGCTGATTTCCAATATTCTCTTGACGGTATTTCCTTCAGCAGTTCTGTCACCATTACAGTTTCCGGTAGCACCATCACTCCAT
>CANBQQ010000462.1 GCA_947371715.1 Flavipsychrobacter stenotrophus | reverse complement strand
ATGATTTGAATTCAGATAATATTATAAAAGGTAAAGGCGCTCAAGTGAGCGCCTTTACCTTTTAATTGGCCTCACCCCAACCCTCTCCAAAGGAGAGAGAGGTGTATGTAAACGGAGATTGATGATGCAGATCTGTGTTTTTGTCTGCGAAAAATTAGGTCGACGATGCTTTTAAGGAAAATCTTATTTTGATGACCATCAACAGTACACCCACATCATAAATCAATTAACTTTGCCATCCAATCTAAACAAATCAGTAACTATTATGGCTTTCCGTACAGAAAAAGACACAATGGGCGAAGTGCAGGTGCCTGCAACCGCTTATTATGGTGCGCAGACACAGCGCTCGATTGAAAATTTCAAAATAGCACAGGATACCAACAAAATGCCAAAGGAGATAATCAAGGCATTTGCTTACCTGAAAAAGGCTGCCGCAATAACCAATTGCCAGCTGGGTGTATTGGCACAGGAGAAGAGCGACCTGATAGGTAAAGTTTGCGATGAGATACTGGAAGGAAAGCTGGATGCTGAGTTTCCGCTGGTGGTATGGCAGACAGGATCGGGCACACAGTCTAACATGAACGTGAACGAGGTAGTGGCATACCGCGCACACGTGATGAACGGTGGCCAGTTGACTGACAAAGAAAAATTCATACATCCTAATGATGATGTGAACAAATCACAATCATCAAACGATACATTCCCAACGGCTATGCACATAGCAGCCTATAAGATGCTGGTGGATGTAACTATACCGGGTGTAAAGAAACTGCGTGATACGCTTGCTGCAAAGAGCAAAGAATACATGCATGTGGTGAAAATAGGCCGTACTCACTTTATGGACGCTACACCACTTACCGTAGGACAGGAACTGAGCGGCTATGTATCTCAGCTGGACCATGGATTAAGGGCGCTTAACAATACGCTTGCACACCTTAGCGAACTGGCTTTGGGTGGTACTGCCGTTGGTACCGGTATCAATACTCCAAAGGGTTATGATGTAAAGGTGGCTGAAAATATCGCTGCACTTACAGGATTGCCTTTCATTACTGCAGAAAACAAATTTGAAAGTCTTGCTGCGCATGATGCTATAGTGGAAACACATGGTGCATTGAAAATGATAGCAGTAAGCTTGATGAAGATAGCTAACGACATTCGTATGCTGAGCTCGGGTCCGCGCTCGGGAATTGGCGAAATGTTCATACCTGACAATGAGCCGGGTTCTTCTATCATGCCGGGTAAGGTAAACCCTACACAGTGTGAAGCCTTGACAATGATAGCTGCACAGGTAATGGGTAATGACGTAACTATTGGTATTGGTGGATCGAATGGTCATTTTGAGCTGAACGTGTTCAAACCGGTGATGATCTTTAACTTCCTGCACAGTGCCCGCCTTATAGGTGAAGGTTGCGTATCATTTAACGACAAATGTGCTGTAGGTCTTGCACCAATAGAAGAGAACATAGCTAAGCACGTGAATAACTCGCTGATGCTGGTAACTTCATTGAATACCAAGATAGGTTATTACAAAGCTGCTGAAATAGCACAGACTGCCCACAAACAGGGCAAGACGCTGAAGCAAACAGCTATAGACCTGGGTTATGTAACTGCAGAAGAGTTTGACGCATGGGTTAAGCCGGCTGACATGGTAGGTGAGTTAAAGTAAAAACTCAAAAGTAAAAATTAAAAACCGCCCTGTTGAGGTGATGGTTTAAGTAATATGCAGGCTGTTCTCTTTGAGAACAGCCTGTAGTGTTTTGTGGAAGTTGCTTATAAGATGTGCGATACCTTCTGCATCGGTCTCCATTGCTGTTTGATTTTCTATAGACATGTGATGCCTTCAGCATCATTATACCAATTTAATTTTAAAATTACACCACATGCGATAACCACCTCCCCCTAAGTTTCGGCAGAAAAAGCCGAAACTTAGCGTACTCCTCCTTCAAAAGGAGGAGAGTGTGTAATGCAACTCTCATGTTGTCAATTTGTATCATTCATAGTCAATTTTAATACAGCCTGAAAATTTGTGTAAGGGGTAGTTCCAAAGGAGAGGGAGGTGTTTTCCGTATAATCTGCACGGGAGATTTAGTTGTCTAAATTCTATAACTCCATAAAGCCCCGATCAATCAGAGCTGCCCTGTTCATATCAGTTGCTATAGTTCCATGTGATGATGCTGAAGGCATCACATGTCTATAGTTCGATTGCGCAATAATCTGAACGATGCCGAAGGTATCGCATGTTTGTATATGCTACCCGAAAGCTCCTATAACAATGGCTCTACCTCGAATAGCGTTGGTTCCCTGATTAATAAAAAAAAGACCATTTCCGGTAGAAAATGGCCCTTGTTGATTCAACGGTAGATGAATGGGAATATATGGTAGTGAATAGCTAAAAAATTTACAGGGGCCGTTGCTGTAGCCCACCAATATTTTATGTGATGCAGCAGGGGCATAATTACCCCACACCCATAAAGACAGGTGATAAATTGAAAGGGTTGGGTAAGCCTAAAAAAGATTTTAAGGTTGTACTACGAGGCTAAACTGTTTTCTTGTTTTTGTGGCAGAGTAAAGTTGTTCCAACGGATTGGATGTTTTACCGCCACCTGCCATAGGGCCACCCATTGCTGCCGCGTTACGGCTGCCGCCACCGCCCATCTGGTTCATGCCACCATTGGCATTCTGTACCTGGCCTTTGGGCGCCTTTGTGCCTTTTAGGGAAAAGCAGACGCCAATTTGTTTGCCCGCATCGGCTGCGGTGAGTGAATCTTTATTGAACAGGCTTTTTACAGGAATGGCTACTTCCCACACTATTTCCCTGTATTCATCTAGCCTGGCCTTTAGCTTTATTCCGCAGGGAACAGTCTGATTGATCATATACCCACCATTGCAACCGGCAAATCCATCTACAGTAAACTGGTTGGCACCTTCAATACCCTTGCGGATGCGCTGAGATAATTGCTTTTGGAACTGGACAGCGCCGTCTTTCTGTCCGTCTGAACCCTGTGGGATATCCATTTCCACATTATTATTTTCCAACGGATAGTTGATACTGAATGGATCTTCCTTTCCACCGCCGGTATCTATAGAAACTACCATTCCGCCTTTCAGCATCTTCATTTGTGTCAGTTCATCGCCACTTTCTACGGTTATATAAATATACTTACGGTCGTTGGAAGTAGCATAAGCCAGCTTGGCTTTGCTATCATAATTGGGGTATGGCGAGGGCCAATCTTTACTATCGCCATCAATAGCTATGGGTGTAGACTG
>CANBQQ010000461.1 GCA_947371715.1 Flavipsychrobacter stenotrophus | reverse complement strand
GAGTTTAAATAGTAGCAGCAATTAAATATAGTTTGAAAAGAGGTGGGCGGTGCCCGCCTCTTTTTTGTCTTCGTAGTTTGTCTGAATCCGGATGGTCAGGATAAAAGGAAAATAAGGATCGTTTGAGTGAGTAGTAAACAAATACACCCCGGTGCCGTGCGGGGGCAAGCCCAGCTTCTACAAGTATTGCATTAATAGTTGACAATAAAATTAGTGGCAGTTTATTATTAGTTATTAAATTTGGTTCGCGACAAGTAAATCCAGTTCAATGAATGCTCTGTTTAATAAGAAGGCGATCATTATAGCCATTCTATGTATTGTTACTTTTATCTGTTTTAGTTATACCCGTCACAACCAGTTTACCAATTGGGATGATGATTACTATGTAACTAATGACCCATACATAAAGGCATTGACGTGGGATAACCTGAAGGTGATCTTCACCGAAGACATCACGAAGAACAACTATCACCCGCTTTGTATGCTATCGCTGGCATTCAACTATTACTTCTCGGGCCTCAATCCAGAATCTTACTACCTCACCAATATATTCATACACATTGCCAATGTAGTGTTGGTTTTCTTCCTGTTCTGGGGGCTGTGCTCATTAATAAAGGTATCTGATAAGGGTAAGCTCTTCATAGCCGGATTTGGCGCATTGTGGTTCGGCATACACCCTATGCACGTAGAGTCTGTAGCCTGGATTGCCGAACGTAAAGATGTGCTCTATGCATTCTTCTATGTATTAGGACTGCTAGCATACCTCAGGTTTATAAATGAGGGCCATAAAAAATGGTACTGGTTAACACTGCTGGCATTTATTGCATCCTGCCTGTCAAAACCAATGGCGGTAGTGTTCCCTATGTCGCTGCTTTGTATAGATGTGCTGGCCAAAAGGAAATTCTCTCAGAAACTGGTACTGGAAAAGGTCATCTTCTTTGCCATATCTCTTTTATGTGGCGGCTTTGCATTCTATACTCAGAATAAGACCGGAGCCGTGGCTGCATTCAGCACGCTGAGTTTACAAGAGCGGTTTATGTATGCCTCTTATGGCTTTGTTATGTACCTGTCCAAGCTGTTTAACCCCACTTATCTGTCTACCTTCTACCCTTACCCCTACAGGTTTACATCGGGGTATCTGCCTTCTATATTTTACCTTGCACCGTTCATATCTATTGCTTTCGTTACGCTACCATTGGTAATTACCTGGAAGAAATACAGGGAGTACTTCCCTGTGGTTGCTTTTGGTATAGGGTTCTTTGTAGTGAATGTGATGTTTGTATTGCAGTTCATATCTGTAGGTGCCGCTATCATGTCAGACAGGTATTCATATGTCGCGTATATAGGTCTACTGTTCATGGCTGCATTCTTACTGTATGAGCTCACAAAGAAAGTACCGGCAATAAAAACACCTGTATTAGCTGTATGTATTGCTGCATCAGCAGCGCTGTCATTCCTTTGCTATGAGCGCACATTTGTATGGCACGATGCAGAAACGTTGCTGTCTGATGCCATTGCCAAATATCCATACCGTGCACTGCTCTCTTACAAATGGCTGGGCAACTACTATTTCGACAAAGGCGAGCTGGACAAAGCCATGGATAACTACAATGTGCTGGTTACCCTGCATATGAATGACAAAAGGGTAAATGAAAAAATTGACCAGATAAACCTATTGAAAAGCGGCACTGCGGGAGGAATGATTCCGGTTAATGCCACCAACAGACCAATTGACCCACAGTTCCAGACGCACCTTGATAGTTCCCTGAACTTTACCCGCACCGGCGACAGTATCAATGCATTTAAGCAATATATACAAGCGCTACGGTATAATACAACAGTGGAAAAGACCTATGCTGAGACAGCCTTCAAGAGCGTGCAGGCAGGCCAAAACGATGCAGCCATACTGCAATACAATGTATTGTTGAAGATCAGCACGTCGAACCCCTACTACTATTTCTATCGCGGCGTAGCAGAGTTTAGCAAGAACAAGATGAAACTGGCTATTGAAGACTGGGAAACAGCAGTAAAAATGCCATCGAAGGAAATACAGCAATCGGCATCCTATAACCTGTCTGTAGCCTACGATTCTGTAGGGAACGCCGCTGCGGCCTATAAATACGTGCAGATGGCTAAGACCGTGGGTTATAATGTAAAGGATGAGTTTGCCGAGAAGCTAAGGAAGAAGGCACATAAATAAAATGCATCTTCGAGTATTGTATGATCAACCGAAGAGAAACACTACCCTTTTACATGCCTTCGGCCATTATTAAATATCCAGTAAAAGTTATAATAAATATCAAATGGTAAGGGGTTGTTGGTATTTTGCTTCAATACTTCATACCGTGGTGCATCTAACAATTTGAATATACCTGCCGAATAATGGAAGTGTTTGCGCATAGCATGGGTATAGGTTATTGACGGATATAATAGTCCTCCGGGGCGGTTTGCAAACTGTCCGAACGATACTTTAGCTATAAGACCGTTTCTCCTGTTCATAGCATAGTCCGCCTCAAAACCTGTCATGTAGTAATAGGTAGTCAGCAACTTGATATTGAGTGGGAAAACACCGGCACCCACACCCGATCCCCCGGCACCAACCAGCGCCCCAATACCATGGTAGTTCATTTTGATCCGTGATGCGCCACCTCTTACAGAAAAAGTAAGTTTGGTGGATGGTTTCCAGCTGATGAACAACTTTGCGTAAAGGTCATTACCGGTCATTACACCAATTGTTCCGCCACCAAAAGCCCCACCCGGAAGCGCAATGCCGGCCACAGCAGCAACAGGAATGATGCCGGCCGCACCACCCAGTTCATATGCCATCGCAAAATGGGGCTTGTCAATAAAACGATATTTGAAAGAGAGGTTGGGTAATATAATAAGGGGCAGATAAGTAGACATTTCAAGTCTGTCTGTAAGGGCGTAGGATGTTCTGCCTGCCAGATTGAGTCTGAATTCGTGCCTCCTGAGCGTGTATGCGTTATTGAACTCAGCCATCCGGCCATCTCTCCAGCCAATGTGCAAGGAGGTATCTACAGGTACTTGTTGCACGGCATGTACGATAGCGGGCTGCTCCGATGCTGGCTGTGGTTTCTTAACACTCAGTTGTGCAGGTACTTCATTGTCTTTCTGCAAATATGTTTCCCCTTTCTCTTTTACCTTATTTAATAAGCCGGCACCTCTTTTTTTAAGCATATTCATAGAGGGCACTACACCATTTTTTACCTTCAGTGTATCTGTGTTTTGCGCCGCAGCCACATTACACAT
>CANBQQ010000460.1 GCA_947371715.1 Flavipsychrobacter stenotrophus | reverse complement strand
CTTGTACGGCAGTATGCCCTTATCGGGCGAGATCTTCCTGCATTTTTATCCGAGGTTGATGAACTAATTGAACATTAGGAATTTATTGCATCACCTTCACTTACCTTTGCAACCGTTTTACTTACGATCATTATACCTATGCATAGTTTATCATTCTGGGCACAGCCCTTTGTTTCTGCATTTATTGGCTGGTTTACTACCTGGCTGGCTTTTTACATGCTGTTTCATCCACGTAAGCCCATTCACATTTTCGGGTTGACGATACAGGGTATCTTCCCTAAGCGGCAACATATATTTGCACAGAAGTTGGGTAGCGTAGTGGCCAATGACCTGCTGAATGCATCAGAGATCGCAGAAAAGATAAAAGATCCCGATCAGCTGGCAGCTGTAATGCCAGACATTGAAAAGCACATAGACACGTTCCTCAATACACGCCTGAAAGAAAAGATGCCGGTCATCTCCATGTTTGTAGGCCAGGGCATGCTGGAAAAAGTGAAAGAGGGACTGATGGAAGAAATAGAAATAATGCTGCCTGAGGTAATCGGTAAATATGCAGATAACCTGGTGCATAAGATAGATGTGCAAAAGATGGTGACCGATAAGGTAGCGGGCTTCTCATCAGACAAGCTGGAAGAAATACTGGCCACTGTGATGAAGCGCGAATTCAGGCTTATTGAAGGCATCTGTGGTGTGTTCGGCTTCCTGATAGGGTTGATACAAATGGGATTGAGTTTCGTGCATTTCTAAGCCCTGTTATAACAATAAAACCAGTAAAGAATACACGATCATTACGCCATCAGCATAAATAAGGTAATTACGTTCGCTGTTGTGCGTCTTCAGGTATTCTGCCACATACCTGGTGACTATAGCGGTAATAACCACCGCTACAAGCCTGTACCACAGCGGATAACGAAGGTATTGAACGATACCCGCAAGAATGAACATGATCAAAGAAATATTGATCACAGTGTAGCTGTTCTTTATACCCACGATCTGCGGAAAGGTATTGATATTGCTGGCAATATCGTCCTTCACATCACGTATATCGAAGATGATGCACAGGGAGAAAATAAACAGGAACCGCACTACAATTTCATAAGGGAAGTCGCTTATGTGCCTTTGCCAGTAGAGCATTGGTAATACAGATGTTACAATCGTCCACACGCTAGCCAGAGACAATATCTTCAGCCAGCCAAAATCGCGCAGCCTTTTCCTTTTTTTGAATGGCAGTAATGGCATAGAATAGGCAAAGGATATGAAACCCAATGTGGCACAGGCGATCAACATTTTTTCCGACAGTAAAACACGAAAACTTGCTGCCATCATAAACAGGCCAATGAAAGACATGAGCGCATATACCTGCCGATGCCAGCTCGTAAGCCGCGGCAACCCTACCTCAACAGACCTTCTCCGCTTCACCGCTTTATGCAGGTTGTAGACTACAAGCGTGCACCCAAAAACGAAGAGATCCAGCTGATTGAACCATGGGATAGGAATATCGTTGACGAGCCGCTCGGTAGCCATGCACAGGCCCATAGCGCAAAATGCGGTAAATGAGCTTGTCAGCAAAAACCAGTCGAGGAGTTTCTTCATTGAATAATTTGGCTTTGTAAAAGTCGCTATTCCTGTCCAAAAAACAGCAAAGCCCCGGACAACTGTCCGAGGCTATACTATTGCAATACTTTTTACTTTTAAGTTTTTACTTTTTACTTACAGCGGCACATTACCATGCTTGCGCTTAGGATTTACGACCACCTTGTTTTCCAGCATCTTAAATGCTTTGATCAATTTTGAGCGGGTAGCTTCAGGAAGTATTACCTCATCAACAAAGCCCCTTGCTGCAGCTACATATGGGTTGGCAAACTTCTCGATGTATTCAGCTTCCTTTTCAGCGATCTTAGAATATTGGTCGGCAGCTTCTGAAATCTCTTTCTTGAAGATGATCTCAGATGCACCCTTAGCACCCATTACGGCTATCTCGGCAGTAGGCCATGCATAGTTCATGTCTGCACCAATATGCTTGGAGTTCATTACGTCATATGCACCACCATATGCCTTGCGGGTAATTACAGTGATCTTAGGTACAGTTGCTTCGCTTAAAGCATACAATAACTTAGCACCATTGATGATGATACCCTGCCACTCCTGGTCGGTACCCGGCAAGAAGCCCGGCACATCTACCAACACCAGCAATGGTATGTTAAAGGCGTCGCAGAAGCGTGTAAAACGCGCACCCTTGCGGCTGGCATTATTATCTAACACTCCGGCAAGATAAGCGGGCTGATTAGCCACTATACCTATGCTACGGCCACCTATGCGTGCAAAGCCCACAACAATGTTCTCCGCCCATTCTTTATGCACTTCCAGGAAAGAATCTTCGTCAGCAATTTCGGCAATTACATCTTTGATGTCATAAGGCTGATTTGGATTTTCGGGGATGATACTGTTTAAAGCTACTCTTGTTTCATTGCCTGCTTCATAAGGATATACCGGGGCATCATCCTCACAATTCTGCGGCATATAGCTAAGCAGGTTCTTGATGTTCTCTATACATTCTACCTCATTGGCACAAGCAAAGTGTGTTACGCCTGACTTAGACGCATGTGTATGCGCTCCGCCAAGCTCTTCACTGGTAACCGTTTCATGGGTAACTGTCTTTACAACGTTGGGGCCCGTTACAAACATGTAAGAGGTGTTTTCCACCATCATGATAAAGTCGGTAATGGCAGGTGAATAAACCGCACCACCCGCGCATGGGCCCATGATAGCAGATATCTGCGGTATCACACCCGATGCCTTTACATTGCGATGAAAGATATCGGCGTAACCACCTAATGATACTACACCTTCCTGTATACGCGCACCACCACTATCGTTAAGGCCAATAAGAGGAGCACCATTCTGTGTAGCCAGATCCATGATCTTTACGATCTTCTCTGCATGGGTCTCAGATAAGCTACCACCAAATACGGTGAAGTCTTGCGAGAATACATAGATAAGCCGACCATTAACGGTACCATAACCTGTTACCACACCATCACCCAGGTATATTTCCTTCTCCATATCGAAGTCGCTGCTGCGGTGTGTTACCAGCATACCTATCTCTTCAAAAGAGCCCTCATCGAGTAGGAGCAGCAACCTTTCGCGGGCGGTGAGCTTGCCTTTTTTGTGCTGCGATTCTATACGTTTTACACCACCACCCAGGTGGGCTTCTTTTATCTTTTCTTTGAGTATTGATACCTTATCCATGCTTATTGTATAAATGACAAAACAAACCTAATACAAATACTTTA
>CANBQQ010000459.1 GCA_947371715.1 Flavipsychrobacter stenotrophus | reverse complement strand
AGTGACGTATAAATTCATATTAAAATCGGTCTTATGAAAAAAATCTACTTATTATTGTCGCTACTTATTCTAAATTACGTTGCAAATGCTGCCAGGGCCGTTCCCTCTGCGGTTGTTATTTCAGGTACGTCACAAACACTTTGTGCAGGTACGTCCGGAACATCTTTAACTGCTGCATCGACAATGGGAACCTCTTGTGGCACCAACAACACAATTGCAGTTACCGTTACCTGGTATGACAATGCTACTAATTCTACTACTATTGGTACTGCAACCGTTCGGCAAACAACGTCGGTCAACTATGTAAATGCGGCCAATGCTACGCCGTCTCCCTACACGCCTGCAACGACAGGGTGGGCCCCGGGAACGCACTACTTGTTTTGTGTGCTTAGTTGGGGTGGTGCAGGTTGCATTTCTGCGGGGTCTGTTACTTCATCAACAATACTCGTTACAATAAATAGTCTTACGCCCAACCCATTGACACTTTGTCCCAGTTCTTCAGCAAGTCTTACTTATATTGGATCCGGAACTGGCGGTACGTGGTCAATTTCAGGTTTAAGTGGAACTTCAGTGTCTGGTGGCGTTGTAACTTCCGGAGTTACCGCCGGTACAGCTACCGTTAGTTACGTTGTAGGTGGTTGTACGGTAACGTCGTCAGTTACTGTATTATCCAATCCTACGATCACTACATCTTCCACCGGTACTTTTTGTGGCAGGTCTATTACAGCTTCAGGAGCGGGAGTGGGTGGAACATACGCATGGACACCAACTACCGGTTTGTCATCGGGTGCCGGAGCTACGGTAACAGCAACGCCTTCTGTTACAACTGCATATTCTGTTACCGGTACAACTTCTGCCGGCTGTTCCAGCAGGGCCGTGTTTACTGTATCTGCTACACCAACAGCCTCAATCAGTTATTCCGCTTCCTGCACTACTCCTAAACTTATATGTTCAAGTGCCATCGGTTCAGGCTCCATTTCTTCCTACGCCTGGTCACCAACAGCGGGTACCTCCGGTTCTTCAACATCTACACTGACGATGCCACCAGGTACAACAGCAACATATTCTGTTACTGTAACTGCTTCAAATACCTGTACAAATACGGCATCTTATGCTTTTACTAACCTTTTTCCTTCTCCGGTAATTTCACCATCGAGTTCAACGGTTTGTTCAGGTGCTTTGGTTACATTAACAGGAAGTGGTGCAGTATCTTACAGTTGGGCAGGCAGTACTGCTGTATCACCGTCAACGGGAGCAACAGTAACTTCGTCTCCACTCGTTACTTCAGTATATACGCTTACCGGTACGGCAGCTTCGGGATGTACGGCAACTACTACAAGTACTGTAACAGTTGGTCCTTGCGTCAGTATGCCTGTGTCAGGAACAACAACACTTACTACCTGTGGTGCTACTTTTTATTCAAGCAACGGGGGAACAGGAAGCTACTCAAACAGCGAAACGGGCGTTTATACCTTCTATCCCGGAACACCAGGTAGCCTTGTAAGAGTGACTTTCAGTTCATTTTCAGTTGAAACCTGCTGTGATCACCTTTATGCCTACAATGGCAATAGTACAGGTGCAACGTTGATCGGGACCTATGATGTTACTGCTCCAACCGTAATAACATCAAGTGCAGCAGATGGGTCATTAACGTTCAGGTTCACTTCTGATGGATCCGTAGTCAATTCCGGTTGGACAGCTACTGTGGTATGTATTGCTGGTCCTCCACAGGTAAATCCAACGCCTACTTCTATACCATTTGGTACTGTTACTACCGGCACTTCCTCATCTGCTCAGAATATTACAATTACCGGTTATAACCTTACTTCAGGTGGTACAATAACAATAGCTGCCCCTACTAATTTTCAGGTTAATAATGGAACTACCTGGGTGTCTTCTTATGGTTATACCTATTCCGGTTCTACTATAACATCTTATACAATTCCTGTTCGCTTTAATCCGTCAGCGTCAATTTCCTATTCAGGAAGCGTGACAATTTCTGGCGGCGGCCTGGCATCGCCAGCGTCTATTACCGTAACGGGTACAGGTGCGCTAGTGTGTACCGGCACACCTACAGCGGGTGTTGCTGTTTCATCGGGTGGGGGAGGTTGTGGTTCATTTTCGTCGACCCTATCATTGTCCGGGCTTACAGTTTCAGGTGGCTTAACTTACCAATGGCAGTCATCACCTGATAACTCTACATGGTCAACTGTATCAGGCGCAACAAATGCTTATTATGCTGCAACCGGAACATCTTCTACTTATTTCAGATGTGTGGTTACCTGCTCTGCAACCGGGTTTACCGGTACATCCTTCCCGGCTTATTGTGAAGCTCCGACATGTATAACCATGTCTAACGGATCTATGTCAACCTGTAATGCAGTATTTTATTCCAGCGGCGGATCGGGCGGTGGTTATTCGAATTCTGAGGATTACATCTATACTATTTATCCGTCAACTCCGGGAAATAAAGTAAAAGTCACTTTTAATAGTTTTGCCACTGAGTCTTGCTGTGATTACCTGAGCGTATTTAATGGCAATAGTACAGGTGCCACATTGGTAGGAACCTATTACAACACATTGCCTGGCACTTCGGGTGTAATCACTTCAACCGCTGCTGATGGTTCTCTTACTTTTCAGTGGCACTCTGATGGCTCAATAACTGCTTCGGGATGGAGTGCAAGTGTAGTTTGTACCACACCAGCACCATGTTCCGGTACACCTTCACCAGGTAGTACGGTAGCGTCGGTTTCATCGGGCTGTGCTCCATATAGCAGTGTGCTGTCAATGTCGTCTTCTATTGCTTCATCTGGCATTACCTGCCAATGGTATAAAAACACGGGCAGTGGCTTTAACGCAATTTCTGGTGCTACTAATGCTACTTATACTGCAACCGTTACAAGCCTAACTGAAAGTTACAGGTGTGCCGTGTCGTGTTATTTTGGTTCCAGTGCTACAAGCACGGCTGTTACACTTACCTCTACACCGGTAATTACTGCAACCGGCAGCCCTACCTCTATTTGCCAGGGAACTTCAGTAACATTATCTAATGCAGTTGGCGGTGGCACATGGTCATCGAGTAACAGTGCAATGGTAACCATTAGCGCAACAGGTGTGGCAACTGGTGGTACTACCGCAGGTACTGCTACACTTTCTTATGCAACTACTGGTTGTACACAAACGTATAGTTTACTTAACGTCTTGAATCCGGCTACTATTGCACCTGCTACTGTTTCAATATGTAACGGAGCAACTGCGTCTTTATCCAATACAGTGGGAGGAGGAACCTGGTCA
>CANBQQ010000458.1 GCA_947371715.1 Flavipsychrobacter stenotrophus | reverse complement strand
GTAATACCTGTTAATGCAGGGAATAATATCACACTGTTGTTGGCAAGAGCAGGCAATTCAGGCCAGAAGTATCGGTAACTATAGCCCTGGAACCCTATCTGCGTAAGTCCTACAAACAAAATGTAAAATACATAATAGAGATAGCTTTTGTCTTTTACGCTGAGATAGACAAAAATATTGTAGAACATCATTACAAGGATGATGCCCAGGTAGATGCTGGTAAGATTGTCCTGGTTGTTCACCACACCAAACACTACATTGGTTCCACCCAGTGTCAGAGGTAGTAATATTTGTTCACTACTCTTAATTCTGAGGTAGTAGGTCTTTTTTGCGTTTTGTGGCAGATTTAGGTTGAAGATGAAATTCTGGTTGGAGTAGACCCTGCTGCCAACCGGAACTACTTCGCCACTTTTGATCGTTTTGTAAGCACCCGTGCTGTCAGGTCTGAAAAAATCTACTTCATCAAGTTGCGGATAAGACAGCATCAACAAAAGCCTTGGTTCTGCAGTAGTATTTTCTACTTCAACTTTTAGCCAGTAGGTCGATTTAGTGATGCCAAAATTTGGGACTTCTTTCTCAGATGGGCTGAATTGATTGATTTGTCGTACCTCTTCAAAAGTCTGCTTGCCGGTCTTATCTTCATAGACGCCCACGTTTTTGCCTATGATGTTAGCTTGAGCCGGGTCGGTGTAGGTGAACGACTGGCCCCGGGCAGCAGAATGAATAAATAATGAAACAGCAAAAGCAACCAGGTAATATATTGGTTTCATATATCTTCAGATCAGAAACAATAATAGTACGATATTATTTTTATAAATTTAAGCGAAGCTGATATTCGATCTCAATTTTATGCTCGTTGTTAGTTTCTTCCCTTCTCTGCATGGGGTTCTCTCGCAGACTCATTATTATGTTCCTGTCTACTTCATTGGCATCTGCCAGTGTGTGCACATCATTTATGACAGCAGCTGTAGCTACAAGCCCTTCTTTAGGGTAGTAGAATGTGCCACTGTTGCCTAGTTCCTTTTCAATAACAAACCCCTTCTCCAGGGTAATGCCAATAGTGTGTTCTGCACACAGCACATGCATAGTGCGCATAGGGAGTTGTGTGCAAATCGATACGCCCGCCCTGGAAAGGAACATGGTTCCTATGCCCCAGCCGGCTACATCGCGTGAATTCCATAAACCGCATATTTCACCGGTTCCCCCGCTTTGCGAGTGACGGGCCAACAATTCTTTTACTGACGGGTCAAAGTCTTTAACAGCGTCATCCATGGGCAATGGATAGTCCTCATGATACAGATGCACTCTGGCGCCTCCAACAGGTTGATTGTCAGATACCCGTTCTGCCATGATAACGTAGACATTAGGGTTCTTGATCCAGCTATTGTTGGCTGTGGTGATCTTGGTGATCCCAAATATCTTCAGCACATCCATATGTTCCTTTGCGTACAAATTGCACGCAGGTTCGTCATCAATCGCCCGGAATGCTCGTATTCTTATTAGTTCACCCATTTACGACTCCGTTAATATATTTCCTAAAGGTAAGCGATACGATTTAACTCGCGGCGTTTCCGCTATACATAAACGAAACAGGAATATCTGCCCCTTTCCTCCCAGGCCGGGAAATACCTTTTCAAATCTTTTATAAAGTTCAGTAAATTCTTCTTTCATAAAGTCCGGCAATCCTTCTCCGTTCCCGTAGTTCAGTCGGGCAAAATGTAACGGTGCTGCCAGCATTGGCTGCATGGCCACATTCAGTTTAGAGGCCATCAGCCACATACGCTCTACTGCCCGGCCTCCCAAAACATAATCGAGCGGGGTGTATTCCGGCATCACAATCAGGCCTATTGCCGATGCACTGGCAATAGCTTTTCTTGCTATACTTTCCAGTCCGGTACCGGCCCGCCATTCAGCCAGCAGTGCTACAACCCTCGGGTCTTTTACCAGTTTCAGGCCTACTACTTCCGATGGTTTTACATCCAGTGTGCCTATATCTATCCCGTCGGCGGTAGTGCGGCTGTGCTCATCATCCCACCTTACTTCCTTATTGTAAAATTCATAGTGCCCTTCGGCGTGCAGCATGCGCAATCTTTCAGATGAACTCATAATGTTGGCTAGTTCAATCATATCGGCCGTGCTTTCTCTAATGAGTAGTTCTGCACCTGCTATCGATGAAACGGCCGCCTCAAGCTGCGCTTTCAGATCTGCGCCAAGCGGAACCCGGTCTCCAAGATTCCTGTTGGTCAGTCTGTTGCCTATTTCTTCCACCAGTACATCAGGCATATACAGCCCGGTGGGCTTCTCTCCCTGCCTGAACTGTATGACTGCAATAAGTTTCTTGCTCTCTATTGGGAAAGTAGTGATATCCAGACCCACATGGTGTTTGTGTGCCTGCAGCTCCAGGTTCTCTATTGCAGCGCCGAATGCTACATACGAGGCTATGTCTTCGAAATCGCCAAATGTTACAGATCGTATTCTATCGTGAAACAGGAACAGGCAGGAATTGGTGAGGTGCCACTTCCATGGCTGGTTATTACCGGCCGACGGTGCTTGTCTGGCTGCTTCCAGTAATTCCATTAATACTGTCCGTTCCGGCAACGCGCTGTGTAGTTGCATACCAGCAGTGGCTTTCGCCGCCAATTCATTCATGTAGTCAACTGTAAGTGGCTGTTCCTCAATGTGGTAGTTGATCAAAGGCTTTTCCCGTGTGTCCGGTATCAGCTCTTCCAGGTCTATAAAGTATCTGCCCGAATTGGTGAATTGGTCGAGGAATATTCTTCTGCAAGTGTCTGCAGTAAGTGCTCCGCCAAGGGTTACCGCAGTAGCCAGTTGCGGCCACGTGGTGATGGTCTGCTCAATTTCTACCATCGATGCCTTCATTCTTGGCGACAAAGTATCCAGTCCGGAGATGGGCAGCATGTATGGTAGCTTCTCCTCTGCTGTTTTCAGCTTGTTGATGATCTCAAAGTCAAGGGTCAGCCCTTCCAGCCAACCGTGTATGATCGGTCGGTCCGGCTCCAGGTCAAATCGTTCTACGTCCAGAGTACCACGGTCACTGGCCTCCATCAATACCGGCACATTCAGTTCGCGGGCCTTTATTCTGCACAATATTTTTATGTTAACACCGTCACATTCGTCTATAACGAGGTCTAATTTCCCGTTCTCGGTAAAGAACTGGTGGATATTCGCTTCGGTAATGCCTTCAGAAAAACAGACCACTTTAAAGTAAGGATCCAGTTCGGCAATCTCCCTGGCAACAGCGTATGTCTTTAATAGTCCCAGGTTATGTACACCTGTGCGTATGCGA
>CANBQQ010000457.1 GCA_947371715.1 Flavipsychrobacter stenotrophus | reverse complement strand
AGCCTGAGCCCTGAACAGCCATCCGTCCATTGCAACTGTTGCTGTGAAATTTATTGTATTTGTAGTTGCTCCGGAAAAAACAGCACCGTTAGTTACAATCTGCCAGATATTACCGTCATAATACTCCCATAAATATGTAGCCGAAGGATCGTTTGATGATGCCGTAAATGTTGTTGTGCTACCAGCACATACTGCATGACTGGTGGGGTCTGCCATAATTATCGGCGCGGGAGGATTGACTGTTATCGTTTTAGTTTTAAGAACACCGCCGCAGTGGATGATAACAGAGTAGGAAATAGTGGCACTACCCACTGAGACCCCATAAACAACCCCGCTTGCAGAAACGGTTGCCACCAAAGGATCAGAACTGCTCCATACTGATGAATCCGGATTGGTAGATGTTGAGGACAAAGTTACCGACGATCCCACTTCAACTATGGAAGATCCTGTAATATCCGAAAGCGCTGGCGCTATAGTCAGACTGACATAAGGTGTGTAACCTGTACTACCATATGCATTATAAGCTTTGGCCCTGTAATAATAACCATTCATACCAGCAGTAGCTACAAACTTCAACGTACCTGAAGTAACATTAGAATACACCGGTCCTGCAAGCACCGAATCCCAGATAGTGCTATACACCTCCCAATAAAAAAGAGCTGCAGGGTCATTGGATATTGCGGTAAATCTCACTGTGTCACCTATACATGACACTTGCGCCGCAGGATTTGTAGTAATTACCGGAGCAGTAGTAACATTCAAGGTAATTGTAAACGGAACTACTGCACTCTCACACCCTGTTGCATTTTTAACGGTAAGCGAACCAGTATAGGTACCGGCCGGCGCAGATGCAGGAACCGCAAGCGATATAGATGCAGCGGGCAGTGTTGCATTAGTGACATCAACAAACCCTGCGGTATGCGCGGCTGCACTATATATTATGGAATAAGTAGTCGGGGAGCCTGTAGTAGCTGAATAAGACAAGTTAGCAGTTGTAGTCCCCTGACCGATAGAAATACTTGTGCCGGGTGTTATGGATACTGCAGCAGGTTCTGTAAGTGTTACCGTTCCATCAGAACTAAGACCCGCGGCATCGGTAACCGTACAGACGTGGCTACCGGCACCAAGCCCCGTGGCCGTCTGCCCTGAACTCCCGGTAGAATTCCAGTAATAAGTAAATGGTGCCGTGCCACCGGTTACCGACACCGTTGCACTGCCGGTATGCGCTCCATTACACTCCGGATTTGTACCTGCAATAGTAACAAGAAATGGAGGAGCCACTAGTGTTGTAAAGCTTACCGATCTTCCGTAAAAAGTACCCCCGCTTGTAGTTATATAAGTGCGGACATAATATCTGGTACCCGCCGAGAGGCCGCTTACTGGTGTTGAGAAACTACCTATACCTGAGCCCAATGATATTGTTGTGCCGGAACCTATTATAAGAGAGCTGTCTGACCCGTAAATGATTCCGCGGCCAATGATTGCATTTCCTCCGTCGTTCACAGCATCTCCGTTCAGCGTCACTGATGATGAGGTTATATCACTGCCTATTATTGTCTTCACAAGCGGCATACCGGCAAAAGCAAAAAGATTAGATCTGTAATTCGGGCAAGATGTACTCACACTGCCAAACGTAAGCGTGTTGGTATAGGTATTTGTACCGACGCCACAAAAATTTCCATGACCATCTATAGCTAAACCGCTGATGTTGCAGTTCCCGTTCGCCCCATCATCTACATGGTCATGCCAGCGCAGATCACCGGTGTATACATCGAACATGCCAAATAACATATCACCGGCCACAGACGATGTATAGGTATCGCCACCGATTGTTACAGACCCCCAGAATGCTCCTGCAGCATACACATGCCCATGGTGATCAGTGGTTATTGACCTGAAATTATTTTTAGATTGATCTACAGTCGAAGCAGACGTTGGAGCATATGTGTTGGCCCACACAAAATTATGATTAGCTGTGGAATAACGTGCAACGAGCAACACTGCGTTGTTACCATTAGCGGCAGGAAGCGTTGCTAGTCCGGGCAATGTCAGCGTACCCATATAGCTACTTGATATGATCATGTCCCTGGTAACAGAATCATAGCAGCCGGTCCAAAGGTCTGTACCCATTCCGGAACTAAATGTAGTTACATTTTCAATTACACCGGTTGCAGGGTTATGCTCTACAATAACCGAATTGTCTTAAGGCGCCAATGGCACTGTAAACGAACCATAGTAACCACTTTCGCCGGGAGGAGAAACATTTGTTGTACCCAAAGCATACACCTTGTTATTCGATGGATTATAAACCATCGCGCCATATGTACCTTCAGAATTACCACCCGAATTGCCATATTTTGTCGCCCACGCAACCGTACCATCAGATGCATTGATCTTTGCTGTGAATGCATCGGCGTATGCCGTAGAATTCAATGTAAAGGAGCCGATAGTTGTTGATATACTGAAATAACCATTGATATATAACCCTCCCGCATGATCACTGCAGATACCAAAGCCCCCTTCACCATTAGCCGCTCCGTATTGTTTCACCCAAACTATACTACCATCCGATGGCTGCACTTTCGCAATAAAAAAATCATAAGTTCCAGACGCGGTATAACTTGTTGACCCGAACGTAGTAGTACCGCTGAACATTCCGTATATATACAGATAAGAACCATCGGTACATATGCCACCTGTAGTTGGCACGTTGATAAGATCAGAATGGGCAATTTTGACCGCATATTGAAATGCACCTGACGCATCGTACTTGGCAAGGTAGGTATTACATATTACCAGCGATGTTGAGTTACCCGTAACCAGGTTAGCAGTCCCCGCGCCAGGGTCAAAATCTACAGTCCCTGAGAACCAGCCAGTCGCATATTTGTTGCCGGCAGCATCGGTACAAACACCGGCAGCATTATTTTGATTTGTGTTAGCACCTGAACCTAAACTAAAAGCATTCGTCCAGGTCTGCGCTTTCAAACCAAAAGAAACAACCATCAGAATAACGAGTGAAAATAATCTTGTCTTCATAAAAATCATTTTATCTATATACTTGCCGGGCTGAGTAAATATGCCATTGACCCGTTCGGCATTAACAGCCCAAACATAATCTGCTTATTTACGACTCTTTAAAAACAACCAAAAAATACGTACTACCCCTACCAAAGCAATTGTTAACCGGCACCAACACAATAAAATCTTAACTAATACAACACGCATATCCCTTTACCCTATCATAAATATATTTTCCTACTTTTACGCCCCAATCAAAAACATAATGATCAAAAGAACTGCCCTCGTTTTA
>CANBQQ010000456.1 GCA_947371715.1 Flavipsychrobacter stenotrophus | reverse complement strand
TAGAAGAATGTGAAATAAGCGGAGCCGCCGGAAACCAAATTCCCGATCTGGTAAATAAGGCCAATGCCGGCGTTGGAGTTTACGCTGTCATTGACCGTATAATTAAGGTTGGTATCTATAGCGTAGAGATAGTCCATTGTATTGGCATCGGGTAGCTGGCTGTGCTTGGTAATGAATGCCAGTGCCCTGTCATCTTTAGTGCCCATAGCCAGGAATGCGTTGTTATGTACGGTGCCCTTTGCAGATACAATGGCCCTGTTGCCGGTATCGGGGTTTTGTGACATTATTTTGTTCCATGTATTTGGATTTCCCGTGATAGACTGATCGTTATGAGGGTTAATGCTTCTCATGTAGTACATATCGCCCATTGTGCCCAGCGTAGTGTTCTCTATCAACACACTAACTGTAAAGAATAATTTAGATGTGTCCAGGTCGATCCATTGGGTTATGTACATGCCATTAAATATGGCCTGGGTTTTTGTTTCAATAGTACCCAGTGTATCAGAGTAAGAATAAATGTAACTACTCATGTTGTTTATGCTGTCCTGAGTAGCTGCGTCACTGTTCCACGCGTTTTTCTGATTGCCATCGAACATGATACTCCAACCTTCTTTGGCTCCGCCCGGCAATACGAAATCGCCATAGTAGGTAGCCCAACCTGTCTGGTCGGGGTCGGCAACTATACCCAGCGATGTGCCGGTATATAATCCGCCTGTGCACACTGCACGGTTGTGCAAGGAAGCAGATGTGTTGGCATGAGAGCCTACCGGTGGGGCAGTACTGGCACCGAATGCGCCGTTCCAGTTGACACCCATTTCTATCCGGTTGCCTATCATAAAGGCATTGCAATTGCTTTCCTGCGCATAGGTATGCGTAGCCAGCAGCAATGAGGTAATTGTAAAGAGTCTTAAAGCGGAGTGGATAAATTTTTTCATAATAGTCTATTTTAGTTGTGATAGCGTTATGGGGTTAAAATTACTAACTAATGGTTCATACTTTCTTGCAGCACTACAGATAATTACAGCTGATCGGCCGCAATAATTCAGGCTATGAGAATTCATTTTTATAAACCATTGAAATTTCACACAATTTTTAGATATTTGTTCTATTATTATTGTAACTAAGTTACTGTAAATATATCAATTATGTCTAAATTTATTTTGGTCACACTTATTGCCCTTATGACCTTCAATGGTGCAATGGCTAAGGACGGTAAGTATACAATTGCGCTGCATATCACCAATCCGCTGGGCGCCTACACTAAATATGGTGGTGGAGCCGAGTTGCGCATAAGGCAGAGTGCCTGGATGATAAGCAGTGTAAAATACAATGGTATCTACGCCGGCAAGCAGTTCAGGTTTGAGTATCAGAAGTACTTTAAGACCTATAAAAAACACGAGAATTTTTTCTATGTAAAATTATGCGGTGGTGATGCTACATATGATGGCAGCAAACTGAGTCTGCTTGATGATAAGACCAAAGTGATCATTGGCCCGGTAAACTATGTAGGTGGTGGTGCAGGTATTGGCCGCAGGCTTAACTACAAGCATTTCTTCCTGATGTTCAATCTCGGAGCAAAGTATATGTTCCTGCCTCCTGATTTTCCGGATGAGTATCACGAGCGTTTCAGATACTTCTATTCTACCGGCCCTGGTGCCATCATAGATCTGAACATGCGTTTAGGTTTCCAGTTCTAAGACAACTATAAAAGCATTTATCCAACTTCTGTTTTACGTTTCAATCGGGAAATCTCATGAGAAAGCTCTATATACTTTGTTTAATAATTTTGTGTTCGTTCCAGGTGGCCAACGCGCGCGTGGACCAATATGGCCGCCGGCACTACAAAATAGCATTGGGCGTTACCAATCCGCTAAGTGCCTATACTAAGTACGGTGGACAGTTTGAAGAGCGCAACGGCAATGTGTCTTACGTTTTTTCTTACACTAAATATACAGGTGCATATCCCGGTTACCAGATGGGTGCTGAAATGCAGTTTTATATGAGAACCAGAAGTAAGCATCAATACTACATGTACCTGAAAGGTGTGCTGGGTGATGCAGGTTTTGATAGCCGTAAATTGTCTATTTATGGCGACCAGAGCGGTATACTGATAGGTAACTATGATCAAGATCTGAAGTACCTGAGCGGTAATGCATACGGTGGTGGTGGTTTAGGATTTGGCCGCAGGTATAACTATGGTGTTTTGTTCATACGCTGGAACCTGGGTGTAAAAGGATGCGCGATAATAAGTGATGCTTCTAAAGAAGAGAAGAACATTTACAGGCTGATGTTTGCTACCGGGCCGGCATCGATCATTGAGTTCAACGTACACATGGGATTGCAGTTATAAATAACTGATCAACGATTTTTTCATAGCCTCCGGATATTCTCCGGAGGTTTTTTTGTGCGTATAGTACTCCCTCATCCATTAAATGGTTTACACATTAGTTAGGTATTCCGTGTGTTTGTTTGCAGACATTCGCTGTACCAACAAGATGTGGTACAGCACCCTTTAGTAATAATTCAGCATGATATTCGGTTGGTAATTTCCGCCAGTGGCGGTTTTTTTGTGTTTCCGGCAGTTTTTTTTGGTGCGTTTCCTCCGGAAGACTTATCTGTAAAGAGTTTTGGCTGATTTTTAAAACCGCCAGTTTCCGCAGTTTTCCGCAGTTTTTCTGCACTTTTCCGCAGTTTTTTCCGCCAATGTTTGTTTGTGTGTTGGGCCTCGTCCCGAAATAGGTTTACATTTTGTCTGAATCGGGATGGTCAGGATTTCAGGATAAGGAAGATGTGTTACGCAGGTTTTTGCTGCAGGGCTGAAGATGTTCAGCCCCTATGATTGTGGTTGTGATTGGGTTCATAGATGTCAAAGAACGGCCTGTCTGAACCAGGATTTTTGGGATTAAAGGGATTTAAGGATGTCCGGCGCACAGGCTGTTGCAGGGCTGAAGATGTCCAGCCCCTACGATTGGTGTGATTGGGTTCATAGATGTCAAAGAACGGCGGGCAAAATGCCCATTTTGGGTGCAAATTAGTGCGTGATTTTATGACGTGCAAATAAACATATCCACATTTTTGTGAATAACGTGGTGTAAGTTTTGGTGGGTCAATGGGTTAGGCGGGGTTATTTGAAGTGACATATATTTTTTGGATTTTATGCTTTTATTTTAGCGGATGTTACTTGGCAAGGTCTCAAAGAGAGGGCCGGCCCTATGAGTGTTATCACCCCCAACATTCGACAACTGGCCCAAGGGGCGGTCGAATGTTGTCCCCTCTTAAAATAAGAGGGGAGTTGTTGCTTAGTGCGTCTCAAAGAGAACCGGC
>CANBQQ010000455.1 GCA_947371715.1 Flavipsychrobacter stenotrophus | reverse complement strand
TATTATATCACGTGTTCTACACTTACCAAATAATCTTTTAGTGTTTTGCGTGCGCGGTGCAGGTACACTTTCACCTGTGATTCGGAGAGATCAGTTATTTGCGCTATTTCTTCATAGCGGTATCCTTCGTAGTCTTTCAGCAGCACCAGCGCCCGGGCCTGATCATCGAGCTGAGCCAGTGCCCTTTCCAACACCCTCTTCAGGTCGGGGTTAGATTGGGTATAGCTTTCTTCCGGTGCATCGACATAGGAAATTCGCGACTTTTTCCTGTAATTATCTATCGACTGCCTGTAAGCCACCTGGAATAAAAAAGGTTTTGCTTTTCCTTCCTGTATGTCTTCTTTTTTCTGCCAAAGAACTTCAAAACTGTTTTGTACCACATCATGCGCATCATCTGCATTTCCGGTGCATTTGCAGGCAAACCGAAAAAGGGCATCTGACCATTCCTGTACGCATGTATTGTACTCTCTGACGTTCATTCGTATATAAATCGGCGGTTGAAAGAAAAAGTTACAAAAAACTAAAAATATTTTTTTGAGGCGGGCTTTAAGACTTTTAAATCGCTTTTTTTAATTGCCACGACCTTCAGGTCGTGGTATCGTACAAAAGAATAATCCGGCTTTAGCCAAACCTCACACAACAGGAATAACGTATCCAAGTAAATATTTTGGCTAAAGCCATACTAACTTAACCTAGTCCACGACCTTAAGGTCGTGGCAAATAACAACAGATAATTTAAAATATGTTTGGCGTTATTTCCGCTCAAAACGCTCTTTTATTTCCTGATTCAATTCGTGTTCGCTCATCAGGTATTTATCTACCTCTATATTGTCGATCCTGGTTTTGCCGAATATTTTCCAATAAAAGGCCTTTGACATCCTATCGCTATGCAGGATAAATAGTGCGTATTGGTATGACTGAAACATATTGAGGGCTATGAAAAAACTGAATACGCATAACATTACACCGTTCACAACCTTCTTTTTTAAGGAAAGTATCCACTCAATAAGTGCCCCAAGCGGCAAAGCCATCACTGCCAGTGATTCTACCATTCCCCTGGCACTAAACCCGCCACCATACCACCAGTTGCGCCAGCAAAACACAACATATATAGTAATGATGAAGTAGATAACCACTGCAGGCGCCAACGCTTTTTGCTTCTTCCACAGGAAGTATAGCCCTGCCATACCCAATAGCGCGATGGGCGTATATACGAACCAACCCTTCTGGTAGCTAAACAGACCGGCCCATATTTTGGGCTTAAGGAAATTAAATCCGTCCTCCTGGTAAGAAAAGAAGACCCAATGGCCGGAAGTATATTTCCAGTAGCTCATTTGGATCATTGCTACCGCCAGAAAACAAATGAAAGCGATGCCAATTTGTTTACCCCGTTGTGCCAGGAAGGTTAACCGGAGTTTGAGTAGTGCTAAACTATTTACCTCCCACAGCAATGTAACCAGGAATATAATAATAGCTATAGGCCTGGTGATAACGGCCAGTCCTGCCAGAGCACCTAACATGTATAATTGTGATGGTTTACCTTGCGCATACCAACGCTGTGTATAATATAATATACTGCAGAATATGAAAAATACGTAAGGGTGACTCATTCCGGGAATGAACGTACTATAAGTATACAAGTTTGTGCCAAAGGCAATGCACGCCAACACTATAGCAATGACCGTATCTGTAAAATATACCTTCAGGAATCGCCGTAGAACAAACAGTCCCAACACTACCCAAAAAATATTGCTCAAGCGAGCCGCTATCTGGAATGGCGGCCCATATCCATCCAGGTTATACCCTTCTACATGATCGCTCCATGCATAGGCTACGAGAAAAAAGGGCATTTCGAACAGGGCGGTACCTATTGCGTATTTATTTGTTTTCCTCCCGGTTTCAGGCTGGTCAAATACGTAATCTCTGTCTTCACTTACACCAAAATCTATATGAGCCTGGTGGTGAAAAGCCATATGACCCAGATCGCGGTAAATAAATGCTGCAGGCAGGTAGGTGTAATATCCATCTACATCATATATAAACATATTTTTCTTCCAATCCTCCCGATTGAAGAAAATATAGATACTTATGAATGCGAACAAAAAAACGACCAACCTTGATTTCACCGTGTAAATATATTAAATAGCTGGGTGGCTACGTAATCTATAATGATACGGGGCAAGCCCTACACTCCTATAGTTTTAGCCAATAGTATTTAGCCAAACCATGTTCAAAGTGTGGTTTATTTATATTGATTTACGCTTTTTTGCGTAGTTTCGCACTCGATTTTATAAGGTTCAAATTTATTTTAATGAAAATATTAGTTTGTATCAGCCAGGTACCCGATACCACGGCTAAAATAGCGTTCAGTGATAATAACACCACCTTCAATACACAGGGTGTTACCTTCATTATTAATCCTTACGACGAATGGTATGCATTGGTAAGGGCATTGGAACTGAAAGAGAGCGGAGCTGCAACAGCAGTGCACCTGGTAACTGTTGGTAAAGCTGATGCTGAACCTGTTATCCGTAAAGCACTGGCGCTTGGTGGTGATGAAGCTATCCGCATTGATGCAGACAGCAATGATCCTTACTCAATAGCTGCAAATATTGCCGACTATGCAAAGGCTCATAATTATGACCTGGTATTGTGCGGTAAAGAATCGATAGACTATAACAATGGTAGCGTTGGCGCAATGGTTGCCGAGCTGCTGGATATGAACTTCCTGGGGTTTGCGGCTAAGATAGATGTTGCAGGTACTACTGTAACTGTAAAGCGTGAAATAGATGGCGGTGAAGAAACGGATGCTTGTGAGCTACCACTGGTGATCTCTTGCCAGAAGGGTGTAGCAGAAGCACGTATACCTAACATGCGCGGCATTATGGCTGCACGTACCAAGCCATTGACTGTGGTTGCAGGTGCTGCAATAACTGCGGTAAGCAGCATAACAGGCTACGAAATGCCACCTGCCAAGAGCGGTGTAAAGATGATCTCTGCAGACAATATGGATGAGCTGGTAAAGCTGTTGCATACAGAAGCGAAAGTCATTTAATAAATGGCTCAATGGCTTAATTAGGTTAATGCGACAATGTGATGGAATGCGGCAATGTGATGCTAATGTTTAGAATGTCTGAATGCCGTCGGCCATTTTGATTTTTTACTTTTAATTTTTGAGTTTTTATGATAGTTGTATTAGTAGAACATTCACAAGGAGTTTTTAAAAAGAAGTCGCTGGAAGCAGTTTTGTATGCAGCGCATATTGCAAAAGAAATGGGTACCGGTGTTACAGCCGTAGCCATGGGCAATGTATCTGACAGCGAAATGCA
>CANBQQ010000454.1 GCA_947371715.1 Flavipsychrobacter stenotrophus | reverse complement strand
GTCTTAGGCTTTTGCACGGCACCTTGCTCCACATATTCCAGGTCGGGATAAGTAAGGTGCTCTTTTGTGATCGGATAGATAAGATTAAGTATTGTACCCAGATCGGCGTCAGGAGACCTTGGTGTATCAGAATAGTTGAACTTTGTGAGATGTAGATGTGGCAGATTAATGCCCCTGGCATGCTCAATATATTTAACCATACTATCAGCGGCCAACATACCACCATATATACTCCAGTGTATGCCCTGCCGCGTCATCAATACATGCTTAGAGGTATCTTTTATCTTTTTGAACCACGCATTAAAATCTATCTTATTCACATGCAGCGAGTCGGCAAAATGTTCATAGGCCCAATAAGTGGTTTTATGTGCCTCCCGTCTTACCAGGTATTCAGGTATCTTCTCTGAAAAGAAGTACGGCTTAGATGGCGAGGTGACAAACACAAATGTTTTCCCAAGCTTTGCCATGGTATCCTGTATCTTTTTCATCTTATAACAGGCATCAATGATACCAGTATCTCCGGGGTACCCCAAACCATTGTACTCGTCTATATACCTGCTGCCAAACAGGTAATCGTCGTTACCCAATATAATAGTGTTGGCATTTACCTTTCTGAATAGCCAGTAGTCCAGTTGATTATTCATTCTCACCAGGTCGGGCCGGAAACCTATGCTGTCATTAAAATACGTATTACGCTGTTCCTGAAACTTGCCATCCCACCAATTCTCTAAAGAAAAGGGCGCAAATTCAGGCTTGGGCGCTACGCCATCCAATTTCCCACTCTCAATGATCTTCAGTTCATAGTTGATCAGTGGCAGTGCTACCAACAATGCTATAAATAAGAATAACCGCCCCCTTGCTGTTTTCAGTTCCATAGTGCCTAGAATCTAAAGTATATGAAAGGGTTAAAAGTAGTAATCGTGATGCGCCCGGCACATAGGAAGAAAAGTATGACCATGGCGGTTGCCATCACGTAATGCCTTCTCATGCTGTAGTCCTCAAAAAACACTTTGTGCTGTATCTTCTGCCCTATCGGCACCAGTGTAAAAAATGAGAAAAGCACAGCCATAGTCGTCATGGTAATAAATTCTCTATCAGCCCGCCAGAAGAAGGTATCAGGCTTCCAGGTAAACATAGCATGAAGAAACGCCATTGATTTATCCAGGTGTTCTGTCTTAAAGAATACCCAGCCCACTACCGCCACAAGAAAGGTATAAATAAACGCTCCCTTACCTAGCTTCTGCAACCATTTACCCAAAAACAATCGCTCTAGTATAAGGAACAGACCATGATAAGCACCCCATATAATGAACCCCCATGCTGCGCCATGCCAAAGACCTGACAACAGGAACACCAGCCACAGATTAAAAAATAAACGAGCCTTGCTATTTACCCTGTTACCCCCAAGTGGTATGTACAGGTAATTACGCATCCAGCTACCCAGCGATATATGCCACTTGCGCCAGAAATCGGTAATAGAATTGGCAGAGTAAGGATTATTAAAATTCTCAGGAAAGCGGAAGCCCATCATCATACCCAACCCCAGCGCCATATCAGAATAGCCCGAAAAGTCAAAGTAAATCTGAAAGGTGTAACTGATAGCGCCTATCCAGGCAGTAGTGGTACTCAGCTGATCACCAAGGTCGAAAATAGTAGTTGCCGCACTACCCACCACATTGGCTATCAATACCTTCTTCCCTAGTCCCAGGCAGAATCGGTAAAAACCTCTCAGTTTGTTTTCAGAGGTCTCATACTCGGTATGATCATAGATCTGCCCGGCAAAATCATGATACCTGATGATCGGCCCCGCTATCAGCTTAGGGAAGAGGATGATGTACAATTGATAATCCCAGAAATTTTTCAGCGGCTTGTGTATACGCCGATATACATCAACCACATAGGTAATGGTCTCAAAAGTATAGAACGATATGCCAATAGGCAGCACCAGCTTGGTCCATTCCATCGGCTTCATCTTGAATAGCGTAAACAGCGTATTCAGATTATCTTCAAAAAAGTTGAGGTACTTAAAGTAGAAAAGTAAGCCTAGATTAATGGATAGTGATATGAGCAATAGACCTCTTCTTAAAGCTGTCTTTTCAGCAGCGGCCATAGCCCGCACCACATAAAAATCAATAACTGTAGTGCCCAGTATTACAAATATGAAACGGGGTGCTCCCCAGGCATAAAACAGTATACTACCCGCCAGGATAATACCATTCTTATATCGCTTATCAGCCAGGTAATAAAGGAAAAAGAAGATCGGCAAAAAGCAGAAGAGAAAAATAAGGCTGCTAAATACCATTCCCTGTTTGTTTACACATCATCATTACCGCAAAGCTAAATAATATGATTCTACAATAGCTGATGATATTTCGAATTATTACTACTATCGTGAGTTGTAGGAGATAAGAGTTGCGTTACACACTCTCCTCCTTTTGAAGGAGGAGTACCCCAACATTTCGGCTTTTTCAGCCGAGATGTTGGGGGGAGGTGGTTATTGGCCATATACTGAGCACACTATCCGCTCAGTGTCAGTAAAATGAAGTAAGGGTATTACTTGAAGATGGCCGAAATGAAAAATACTATTGCTGCAAATAAGCAATATCCAAAATCGCCTAGTTGCGTGTTAAAAACATATCCAGCACATCTGTTCTGGTACTTGTGCGGGCAAAATCCATTGCACTTTTACCATGCAGACCTTTGTAGTTCTTATCTGCACCATGCTGTAGCAGCAAAGCTGCGATCTCGGTAAACCCATGCTGAGCAGCGATCATTATAGGTGTGGTATTTTGCTTGTCTTTACACTCTACCACTGCGCCTCTTGCCAATAATATTCTTATGGCACCCAACTGTCCATGTTCTGTGGCGTATAACAGTGGTGTATATCCTGTTTCACTTTTCCGGTCTACGTCTGCTCCTTTCCGCAGCAATATTTCTATTACATCACTATTTCCGTGCTTAGATGCCCACATCAGCGCGGTCATTCCCGCACCATCCGGCAGGTCTACTTTAGCACCAGCTGTAACCAATAGCTGCACCACTTCCTTACACCCATTGGCCGATGACAAGATAAGTGCGGTCAGTTTTTCGGTGGAGCCCTCTGCTTTTGCATTGCAATCGGCTCCCCGCTCAAGGGCACTGATAGCAGCATCGGTATCTTTTGCATTAATTGCAGCTATCAGCTCGTTATCTAGTGCCTTTTGTTTTCCACCTTTCAGTAAATCAAATAGTCCCATTGCCCTCTTACAATTTCTCTATGAAATAATCTTGAACTATACAGGCTAGTCATTACCTGCTATAATGATCATACTATTACCTTGCTTATGCCTGA
>CANBQQ010000453.1 GCA_947371715.1 Flavipsychrobacter stenotrophus | reverse complement strand
CTTTATGGGTGTAAATAATTACTCAGCGGCACCGGGGTGGAACTATGTATATGGCTACCAGCCTACCAGCACATGGCTGGAACAAAAGGCAAGTGAAGGTAAACTAACCCGCGACTCCCTGTTCAACGCACAACTGCAGCAGACCTATTCTCAGAACCTGAGTGCCACCGCTACATTGGTACCATTCAAGGATTTCAGGGTAGACCTCTCATTGACCAAAACATTCAGTAAGTCGCACAGCGAGTTGTTTAAGGACACGGGTACCGGTACGTTCGTACACTTTAATCCATACGAAAATGGTTCGTTCAATATCAGTTACATTGCTGTGAAGACGATCTTCAAGAACACAGGCGTATACTCTGATGTGTATAATCAATTCCTGTCGGGCAGAGAGACCATATCACAAAGATTAGGTGCAAGCAACCCTTATACCAATGGCATACCTGATCCGTCTAATCCGAAGTACAACAAGGGTTATACCGAGTTCTCACAAGATGTGCTTGTACCGTCATTCATAGCCGCTTATACGGGCAATTCTGCCAGTACGCAGCCGCTACTCGACTATACGCACACCAACATCAAGGACAATCCGTTTAAGTACCTGATACCACTACCAAACTGGAAGGTGACTTACAATGGCCTGAGCAAGTATCCGTTCTTCGCCAAGTACCTCAACAACCTGAACATAACGCATGCCTACACGGGTAGCATGTCTATGAACGGTTATAACTCATCATTACTGTTTACGGATCTTTACGGGTTGGGCTTCCCGTCGTTCATTGATTCCAACTCGCACAACTATGTACCATTCTTCCAGGTGCCAAACGTTACTATACAGCAATCATTCAATCCGCTGATAGGTATAGACCTGGCACTGAAGAATAACCTGACTGCGAAGTTCGAGTTGAGAAAATCAAAGACCATGAGTCTTAGCCTTATCGATTATCAGGTGAGTGAGAATGCGAGCACCGAGTACGTGATAGGGTTTGGTTTCCGTAAGAAGGGCATCAAACTGCCATTCCAGATGTTTGGTATCACCAAGTTGAAAAACGAGTTGATCTTTAAAATGGATATAGGCCTGAGGGATGATAAGAACAGTAACACCTTCCTTGCGAATAACATAAGTGTCACCTCGCGGGGACAGCAGGTATTGCGCGTATCACCATCGGTAGACTATGCGGTGAACAACAAACTGACATTGCACTTCTATTTCGATCGTCAACAGACCATACCTTACGTTTCTACGTCATACCCTACCACCAATACCAAGGCGGGAGTAACGTTGCGATTCATATTCGGAAACTAGAATTAATAAATGCCGAGGATAAAACTACTGTATGCGCTGATGATAGCGGGAGTTGCCATGTGCCTTGCGCAGATATGGTGGCCACACTATTATCTTACAGGAGACGGGCCGTGCCACTTGTATAATGCGAAAGTGCTTCATGATATATGGAATGGCATAGACACAGAATTTTACAGTGCCTTTTATACAGTCAACTACAACCCCAATCCCAACTGGCTTTCTAACATACTGCTGGGCATACCCATGTACTTTACTAATGGGCCGATTGCTGAAAAGCTGTTCCTTACGCTGTATGCAGGATTGGTGGTTGGCGGCTTCTACCTCCTCATAAAAAAAGTGAGTGGCTCCAGTTCTTACTGGATCACGGTTATCTTCCTGTTTCTGTTCCACCATACTTTGGCCAAAGGTTTCTACAACTTTTCATTCAGCACGGCCCTATGGTTCTGGATGGTATGGAGCTGGATGAGATTCATAGACAAAAAGAATACCCTCAATACGCTGGTCTTCTTTCTGTTTGCGGGACTGTCTTTCTTTACGCAGCTACTGCCATTTGTCTTTGCTGTTGTCACCTGCTTTGGCCTTATAGTATCTTACTCGCTAACGCGTGAACATGGCCTGAAACAATCATCGCTCAACTATTTCATACAGAATACGATAACACTGGGCATACTCACTGCCCCATTTGTTGCGCTGATGATCTGGTTTACCGAAAATGAAGGTGGCACACACATCACACTGCATCACCACTTTTACAGGCTGGTAGAATTAGTACAATTCAAGTACGGCATCAATGCAGTGGAAAATGAATCGTTTCTTACGGCATTGTGTGGTATGACGCTGGTGGCATTGCTGGTCACTGCTGTTGCCTTCAGGATAAAGGATAAAATAGCTGTGAACAAGTATGACGGCTTTTTCTATAGCCTCATTTTCATCCTAATCATCTACCTGTTTTTCCCTGAAAATTTTATGCAGCGGGATATCCTCATCAGCATGCGGGCACAACTCTTCATTCTCATTCTGGCGGGCATTTGTATTGCGTACACACTCCCTCAGCAAATAAAGAATGCGGGTGGACTTATACTCTTCTTTTGTTTTGGTGGCCTTACAATGGTACGTATGAACTATATGAATAAGGCCGCTGATGCCGCTGAAGATTACAACTCTGTTGCTGCACACATAAAACCATATTCATTGGTACTACCCTTAGATTTTGCGCCTGAAGGTAAGGACAGAAATAATAAAACAATCGCAGACCGCAACTACCTGTTCACACATCCACTGCACTATGCCGGTTGCGAAAAGCCATTGATACTGCTCGATAACTATGAAGCAAATGCAGGTTACTTCCCCCTCCAATGGAAATACCCGGCAAATCCTTACGCCCACCTATCTAAAAATAATGGTATTGAAGGCCAGCCGCCAGGTGCAGATATAGAAGCCTATGTAAACGTATCTCACATACCTATCGACTACATAGTAACCTGGTGCTATGACGCAAAAGCATTACAAAATAAGTACTACAGTGAACTAGACAGCCAGATGAAAAGGATGTATCACGAAGTCTACACCAGCCCTTCTAAGCGGACGGTACTATATGAAAGGAATAAGTAACAGCAATTAATTAGCGGCATAACTCTGTGGCGACGGATAGCCCAGTTCGTACATAATATTCTCCAGGTCAACCTCTTCTTCAGGATGGTATTTTCTGTTGAGATTCATACCGTTTACCAATGCCCAGGACTGCCATTTTACAGCTGTAAGCGGATTCTTAACTTCCCCTAAGATCTTATAAATATTCAGGTTGGTCTGCCTGGCTATCAGTTTAACTAACAGCGCACCCTGTGTCACATTCAAAGATTTTACCTTATCCTCAAACTGGTTCTTCATCTCGCTTTGCTTTTCCGATATAAACTTTTTCAGCTCATGTCTGGACACATTTGGATCTTCCTCCTTAGCATTTATCTCTTTAAATAAAGCAGTCGCTGCATTGACATAAGGCAAAACTGTCTTTACATAAAACTTCTTTTGGTTGTA
>CANBQQ010000452.1 GCA_947371715.1 Flavipsychrobacter stenotrophus | reverse complement strand
TCCATTGCCGTTGCATCCAGCATGTTGTCTTTGATGTCGCTTTCCTGCACTGTAGCTTCTTCGAATGGAATAACAACCGTAAATGTAGTCCCCTTCTGCAATTCGCTCTTAACGGAAATATCTCCGTTCATAAGCGTTACTAATTGGCGAGATATGGTAAGCCCGAGGCCGGTGCCGCCAAACTTGCGCGCTACATCGCTGCCTGCCTGAGTAAAGCTGTCGAATATCTTATCTACATAGTCCGGAGATACACCAATACCAGTATCTATAACATCGAACTGAATCCATAGCTTGCTGGCTCTCTTTATCAGACTGGTCTTTATTTCCACATAGCCGCGCTCGGTAAACTTAACTGCATTGCCCGCCAGATTTATCAAAACCTGATTGAGCCTGGTAGGGTCACCAATAAGCCTGTTAGGAATATCTTTATCGGTATTGATGCGTAGTTCTATGTGTTTTTCTTCGGCCTTGAACATGAGCATATCGCGTACGCTCTGCAATACTTCACGTATGGTGAAATCGGTTTGCTCGATAACTATCTTTCCCGCTTCAATCTTTGACAAGTCGAGAATATCGTTTATGATGACCAACAGGTTGTCCGCCGATAGCTGAATAGCATTGAGGTACCGCAGCTGATTGGGCTTAGGGTCTTTAGACAACAATAAGCGCGTCATCCCCACTATGGCATTCATAGGCGTGCGGATCTCATGACTCATATTGGCCATGAACTGGTGCTTAAGAAAGGCAGTGCGCTCTGCTACTTCCTTTTCCTTCTGTGCCAGTTCTATTTGTTGGCGCACCTGCAGGTTGCGCAGTTCATTGATGATCTTCTGCTTGAATATTTCTTCTTTGAGCTGTTCGAAAGATTTGAGGTGATGGAACGCCTTGGGGATATCACCCATAGCATCGTATAGCGCAGAGAGCATTTCATGTATACTCATCAGGTCGTGACGGCGGTTATACTCCGTGGCCATGTTATAGGCCTGCTTCAACAGGTCTGAGGCTTTGCGATAGGAGCCCTCATCCATATACATACGACCCAGGTAAAACTCGCAAATGATCTGCACTTCTACATTACCCAGATGCTGCGCCACATTTAGCGCATTGGTGAGGTATTTGCGGGCCTCTTCAAAATTCTGCATTTTGTAGTAGACCTTACCTAGTCCACTTTCCGCCATTACGTAGGCCAGTGTCTCAAACTCCGACAGCTCTATATTCTCACGGAAATAATGCAACGCTTCGACAAACTGTTCTTTTTTGAAGTAGATATTACCCAGTGTGTTATAGATATTGGTAAGGCTGTTGACGCTACGTGCGCGCTCAAATATCGGCAAGCATTTTAATGCATACTCCAGGGCACTATCGTAGTCATTAAGATCATATAACAGGTTAGAGATGCTGGTGAGAATTACCGACTGCGAAAACTCATCGCCCAGTTCTTCATAAATAGTAAGCGCCCGCTCGAAGTGAGTCAGTACACTGGCAAGGTCGCCCTGGTCGCGGTAGATATTACCAAAATAATAGAGAATACGCGCCTGCATGCGTTTATCCTTGATCTTTATAGCTATAGCCATGCCTTCCTTTAAGGCTTCAAGACCGGGTTCATATTCACCCTTTAACCAATGGCATGAACCTTTCATTTTTAGACCATGACCAAGCCCGGCAGTGTATGAAATGGCTTTAGAACGAGAAATGATCTCATCTGCTATTTTCATTGCCTCGTCCACCTCGAAATTGCGGACTTCGACAGCTATGCTGAGTAATGTGTCTATGCGTCCTTTTTCATCGGTTTGTGCAGCCAGTTCCTGTTGCAGCTCTTTATATCGTGGGGTATCCATCATTATCTAATCAAAAATTAAAAGTCAAAAACCTACCTACTGGCAGGCAAGCTAAAAATGGCGCATAGTACACACATTTTGAAGCACATAAATGTAGGGAAAACGAAGGAATGGTGGACTGATGGTTATCATTCGTCCACAAACTTGTGGCGGCGGGTCAAGATTCGCATATCCATCCAAATAAGTGATATACCTGAACATGTACCCTCGGCAGCCCTAGACCTGAAATACTATTGTTTGCTAAAAGATCCGGTGTAGATGGGCGTACCATTTGCCCTGGTGAGTTTTACAGAGTAAACGCCGGGAACCAGATCTGCAACAGAAGTCTGAATTTTGTTTGTACCTGTCTCGAGTATCACTTCAGTTCTTTGCACCTTTCTACCCAAAATATCGTACAACGATAATGTAGCGTTAGTGTTCTTAGCAGACGAAATGTCCAGGGTAAAACCCGTTGATGCCGGGTTGGGGTAAATGATTGCCGCATTAGTCAGGCTTAAATTATTGACACCTACGGATGCGCCCAAAAGATAAGTAACGCTCTTTTCTATCAAATTGGTCCTGTTGCCAAAGCTATCTATAAGTGACGGATCGAATAATGTGCTCAAAACGGAAATGCCGAGATCTTTGTGATGAAACATACATCTGCGGCCGCTAAGCATGTAAGATGATGGGGCCATCTCGTAGATCGGTTTAGTTTCCATCAGCGGGGAGCATCCATCGATATACCATGCAGTAGGAAAAATCCACTTTATCGATGCAGGAAATAATGTTGAGGCTCCGGTAGCGCGCGCCAATTCAGGACAACCTGTACTGCCATCGTTGGCATAAGACTGCACATCATAAGAACTCAACCCCATTACATCATAAGCGAAATTGCCAGCAGCCAAAGATGAAGAGGTGCCATGAACCTGGTAGAGTACGTCGGAGCCGATTATCCACACCGGCTTACCCGTTGCAGCGTAACTGCGAAGGTCGCTATTGCCGGTGGGCGATGTACTACCCTCCCATATCTGTAACCCAGCACCGTCGGTAGAGCAATACCATATGACCATGTCGAAGCCTGATAAATATGCCGCAGTAGGACCTGAACCAGAATCGGGGGCACTCCAGTAACTATAGCTACTGTAAATGGTATGGTTGAGGTCGCTTAAAAAGGTATCAGTATTATAGGTGATATTGTCGTTGTCATTAACAACCAGTATATTCTGTGCATGAGTATTTGCGCCCAACACCATCAGACATAATAAGATCGAGATAGAATATAGTTTGTTCATAAAAAGAGTGGATTTACTTATTCAATAATACAAAAAAACAGGGGAAATTAGTGAGGCGGCGGGGTGAGTGAAGTAACTATGGGAATGAAAGACCCAAAATGACTACTCATATTATACCAGTTCGATTTTAAATATACACCCAATGTAATAACCACCTCCCCCCAACATTTCGGCTGAAAAAGCCGAAATGTTGGGGTACTCCTCCTTCAAAAGGAGGAGAGTGGTTGAT
>CANBQQ010000451.1 GCA_947371715.1 Flavipsychrobacter stenotrophus | reverse complement strand
TAATCCCCTTCCTTTTTCAGCCATTTGACAAGGGTAACTTCACTTATTGATTCACCTACTGTAGGAACTTTAATTTCTATCATGAGAAAACTATTATTTACGAAATGCAAAATTAGCAAACCATTGCCTATTAATCAACAGGCATCTATCATCGTTTAGCAAGAAAAGCCAAATAATATGGACTATTATTGCTTCATACTTTCATTTTGCTATATATGTAAGAGCTATTATTACGAAAATGTTATTTATGCTCCAGTATCCGCTGTTTGGCAGCTTCATATAGGATCATGCCCGTAGCTACAGAAACATTCAAGGAATCGAAGGCGGTAACCATAGGGATACGGATCAATACATCGGCACGCTTTAATACGTCTTTACTTATGCCAGTGTCTTCGGCACCCATAACTATACAAGATGGTATGGTCATGTCGGCATCATAAACCGGTACACTTCCTTTCATCTGTGTTCCCAGTATCTGAATGCCATTCAGCTTGAGTACATCAACTGCTTGTGGCACAGATGGTATGCGGCAAAGTAATATTTTATGCAGAGCTCCTGCAGATGCCTTTACCGCCTCTTCAGTAAGAGACGCGGCATGCGAAGTAGGTAGTATCAACGCCTGTGCGCCGCAGCATAATGCACTGCGGGCTATTGCGCCCACATTGCGTACATCGGTAATGCCATCGAGGAGGACGAAGAGGGGTGTCTGGCCCTGTTCCACAATGTGTGATATCCCTGCCTGCAGGTCGATATAGTTGAGCAATGACGCCCATGCTACCACTCCCTGATGTTGAGATTTGGTAAGGTTATCCAGCTTTTCTACCGGCACCTGACTAACAGGTATATTCAGGTTACGAGCCAGGGTCTTGATCGTATTGATCTCGGGGCCGGTGGCACTACGGAGCATAAATATCTTCTCCATGGCTGCGCCTGATTCAAGGGCTTCCATGATGGGTTTACGCCCTATAAGGAGGGGTAATGATTTTACGGCCGGTCTGTTTTTTCTTTCCATCTAATAAGCCAAAAGTGAAAAGCAGTTATCCTAATGTATAGCCGCTTTTCACTTTGGTGTGTTTTATTGTCAAATTAAAAATTGTATTCCTTATACCAACATGGTAACCGGATTCTCTAAATGTGATTTCAATGTCTGCATGAAACGTGCACCTACAGCGCCATCTACTACACGGTGGTCGCAGCTAAGGGTAAGCTTCAATATCTGCCTGATAACAACCTGATTGTTTTCTACAACCGGGGTAGGTGCTATCTTACCTACTGCCAATATACAAGCATCGGGTGGATTGATGATGGCAGTGAATTCGTCCATATCCATCATACCCAGGTTAGATATTGTGAAGGTGTTGCCGGTAAATTCCTGTGGCTGTATTTTTTTGGTACGGGCCTTTTCGATGAGTACGTTGGCTTCTTCAGATATCTGAGATAAAGTCTTCTGGTCTGCAAACTTAATAACCGGAACGATCAAACCTTCTTCTACTGCTACGGCTGTACCGATGTTAATATGGTGGTTCTGGCGGATGAAATCACCCATCCATGAGCTGTTGACTGCCGGATGTTTGCGCAGTGCCATAGCACATGCTTTAATGATAAGATCATTGAACGATACCTTAACCGGAGATACATCATTGATGGCTTTACGAGCTTCGATAGCCTTGTCCATAGTGATGCTCATGCGCAAGTAGAAATGCGGCGCACTGAACTTGCTTTCTGCCAGGCGCTGAGCTATTATGCGGCGCATCTGAGACACCGGAGTGTCGGTATGGCCTTCTGTACCCTGAACTGCAGGAACAAATGGTGCTGCACTTGCTTTAGGCGCTTGCGCTGCCTGAGCCTGGTTAGACGAGCTCACCACGACAGGCTGGGCTTGCTGTGCAGGCTGAGCAGCCGGTGCTTTAAATGTATCTATATCGCGCTTGATGATGCGACCATTGTCGCCACTACCTACAAGCTGTTGAATATCTATTCCTTTATCTGACGCCAGTTTTTTAGCCAGCGGAGATGCTATTACACGTCCACCTGCATTATCGTGGTTCGACGAGCTCACCATGACAGGCTGGGCGGGTGCAGCAGGCTGAACTGCCGGAGCCGCAACGGGAGCAGCCTGCATGGCATTTTGTTGCGCTGGTTGGGCAGGTGTTTGTTGCTGTGGTGCAGCAGCAGGCGCACCACCTGGCTTATCGAGGTAAGGAGTTACATCTGTACCGGCCTTACCTACTATTGCTATAATATCGTTGATCTTAGCGGCGTCGCCTTCTTTTACACCTATGTATAAGAGAACACCATCGGCATAAGGCATTACTTCCATAGTCGCCTTGTCGGTTTCTACATCGGCAATGGCGTCATCGCTTTTTACCACATCGCCTACCTGTTTGTGCCAAGCTACTATCTTACCTTCTTTCATGGTATCGCTCAGCAGTGGCATACGCACTACTGTTGCGTTAGCATCGCCCGGGTTTGGAGCGTGGTTCGACGGGCTCACCATGACAGGATCGGAAGCAGGAGCAGCATTGGCCTGTGGAGCAGCTGGTTGTTCCGCTACGGGAGTAGCAGGTGCTGCGTGGTTCGGCAGGCTCACCATGACAGGCTGTGCAGCAGCAGGTGCAGGTTGTGCAGGCGCAGCAGCCGGTGCAGCTTTCTTTTCATTGTCAATGATAGACTGAAAATCTTCGCCCGGTTTGCCAATGATAGCCATAATGCCATTAATAGGTACACCCTGACCTTTGTCTACAGCTATATATAATAGAGTGCCGTCAACGTAAGGAGTTACTTCCATGGTGGCCTTATCGGTCTCCACATCAGCTATTACATCATCGGCTTTTACTTCATCACCCACTTTTTTGTGCCACTCGGCTATAACGCCTTCCTTCATTGTATCACTCAGCAACGGCATACGTATTGCTTCCGCCATAATATTGTATTGTATTTTTAGAAGTCAAAAGTAATTAAACTCGGTCGATTAGTTATGTAATTTTCAGAGTTCGTGAAATCTGTGTATATTTTAACAGGTCGAATGTTTTTATTGTGTTGTTTGTGTTTGATATGGTGTTATTTGCCCAGTCGCAGTGGAGACGCAAAATCTTGCGTCTCTACGAACATTCTTTTTATTGTAATTGTATTGGCGTCTCTACGAACATTCATTTTTATTAGTACTCGATCTGCATATTCAGCGATTCTTTTAGCCGGGCAACGTATGGATTTTTCATGGCCATGGCTTCATACATTTCCTGCTTGCTGAGTACTGTGTTCTTTCTCTGTTCTGCCTTTGCAGCATCGTCTTCCCTCAGTTCTGTAGTAATGCGGACCAGAATTTTGGTCTTATCTCTGTAGTAGTCGAGCAAG